>JAYVLW010000084.1:0-15432 GCA_043759315.1 Myxococcales bacterium | reverse complement strand
AGCGCGCCCTCCGCGAGCGGGACGAGCGCCCGGGCTGCGTCATCGGGCGCGACCCCGGCCGAAGCGAGCACCGCGGCCGCCGCGTCGATCGCGGCGACGACGTAGTTCGACGCCAGCGCGGCGGCGGCGTGATAGCTCGCCATCTGCGTGCCATCGAGCGCGAGCACGATGCCGCCGATCGCTTCGACGAGGCGGCTCGCCGTGGTGCGCCCGACCTCGTCGCCCTCGACGCCGAACACGATCCCCTTGAGCATGCGCATCGAGCTCTTGCCATCGGCGATCGCCGACAGCGGATGCATCGTGCCGACGCCCGCCACCGAGCCGGTGACGCTGCCGAGCAGCTCGAGCGAGCTCGCGGCACCGGCGCAGTGAAGCAAGACGTGGCGCTTGTTGATGAGGCCAGTGTTGACCAGCATCTGCGCGACCTCGCCGATCACCTGATCGCGCACCGCAAGGATCACCACGCCACACTCGAGGAGGATGTCGGGGGGCGCCGACGAGAACGCGGCGACGCCGGCGGTCGAGCCCGCCGCGCGCGCGGCAGCCGGCTTGCGCGCCCACAATCCGAGCACGGGCACCCCGCCGAGGCGCAGCGCACCGGCGAGCGCGGTCGCGACCGGACCGGCGCCGACGACGAACGTGGTGGGGTTGGGGCTCTTCATCGGTACAGCTTTCGGCTGTCGATATACTCCAACACCGACGTCGGCAACAGGGACCGCAGCTCCGCGTCGTCACGCGGGGCCGCGACGGCGTTCACCACCTCGCGGATGTGGGTCGACGAGATCGCCGGCATGGTCACCCCGGTCGCCGTGCTGCCGTCGGGAAGCGAGTGCCCGGCACGGCCCACGATGATCGGCGGCGCCGCTGCCACCACGTCCGCCCAGCGATGCCACTTCGGCGTGTCTGCGAGGATATCCGTACCGATCACGAGGCGGGGCTGGAGCCCCGGGTGCGTCGCCACCAGATACTCGATGACATCGAGCGTTCGGCTGCCCTGGAAGCCCGGCTGCTGCGCCCACGCCTCCTCCGCGCGGGACACCTTCGCGCGCGGACCGAGAGCCGCGATCGCGAGCTCGCACATCGTCACGCGGTCCGCGAACGACGCGAGCTGCTTACCAAACACGTGCTCGTAGACCGGCACCCACCACAGCTCGTCGACGGGCTGCGTCTCGAGCACGTAGAGCGCTACGAGCTGGTGCGCGACATGCGGCGGGTTGAAGCTCCCCCCGAACAGCGCGACCCGCGTCATTCGTACAGTGTATACGCGGCGCGCTCCTCGGCGAACGCTCCCTCATCGCGGGGCCATCGGGCGGCGAGATCGTCGAGGCTCGCGCCGGCTTCGATGCCCTCGCGCAGCGCCGCGGTACCGGCGAGCAGATCGATCGCGGGGATCTTATCGACGAACTCGTAGGCCTTCGTGCGCCACTTGAACGCCGCCGGGCTCTGATCGTAGCAAGCCTTGAGAACCGCGACCCCCGTGCGATACGGGCGGAACGTGACCGGATTCGTGACGTGGAGCTGCACGCCATTGCACGCATGCTTCGCGTGCTTCTGGAACTGCGGCAGGAATCCCGCCGCACGGAACTTCACGCCCGGGAGCTCCATCGCGGTCAGCGCGTGGGCGAGCTTCACACCATCGAGGTAAGGGGCCCCGGCGAGCTCGAACGGTCGCGTGGTGCCCCTCCCTTCCGAGAGCTCGGTGCCCTCCACGAGGCACATGCCCGGATAGACCAGCGCGGTGTCCACCGTCGGCATGTTCGGCGACGGCATCACCCACGGCAGCCCCGTGTGGTCGTAGCTCATCTCGCGCTCCCAGCCGCGCATCGTCATCACGTAGAGCTCGACGTCGAGCTTCTCCACGCCGTGCCGCCACCGTGCGATCTCACCGGCCGTCATGCCGTGGCGGTTCGGACACGACACGAGCCCCACGAACGACTCGAAGCCCGGCTGGATCGCGGGGCCTTCGATCTGGACGCCGCCGAGCGGGTTCGGGCGATCGAGCACGCAGAATGCCTTGCCGGCCTTCGCGCACGCGCGCATCGCGAGCACCATCGACCACACGAACGTGTAGTAGCGGCTACCGATGTCCTGGACGTCGTAGACCATGACGTCGATGTTCTCGAGCATCGCGGGTGTCGGCGTCAGCGACTCCTCGGTGGTGCCGTAGAGGCTGTAGACAGGGAGCCCCGTGCGCTGGTCGTGGCTGTCGGAGACATCGATCATGTCCTGCGCATCACCCCGAACGCCGTGCTCGGGGCCGAACAGCGCCGTGACCTTGAGCTCGGGACGCCCGGCCAGGACCTCGATCGCGTGATGCAGCTCCGCATCGACCGCCGTCTGGTTGACGAGGAGGCCGATACGGCGACCCTCGAGGAGAGAGGCACCATCTTTCGCGAGCCGGGCGAGCCCGGTCTGGACCGTCATCGAAGCAGCGCTCTACGCGAAGATCGGGACCGGCTTGAGCGTGACCTTGCCGTCCTTCGTCACCACGCGGAACCGCACCGCGCGGCACTGGTATTGCGCCTTCAGCTTACCCTCGTTGACCTTGAGCTTCGCGATGAAGTTCTCGAACGAGACTTCGTCGGGATTGCCGCTCGCCTTGCGCGCAGCGACGTACTCCGTGTAGACGCGCTTGTAGTAGTCGGGCTCCGACTCCTGCGCCAGCGCGGCGATGTCCGGATCGACGCCAGCGGGCTTGTCGCCCTCCGTCTCCTCGAACTCCACGCGCCCTTGCACCACCGGGTTGCCGTCATCGTCGAACTCTTCCTCGCCGGGCTCGGGACGCCCGAGCAGGCGCGCGAGCATGACGTTCAGCGCGTTCGACAGGCCGTCGAGCTCCGCGCCGACGGGGCGGAACGTGCGATCGAGGTTGCCGTTGATGATCTCGTTGACCCCGATCTCGACCTGATCGACCTGGGCGATCAGGCGCCGGTTCGAGAGATACAGGCCCAGCATGGCGAGTGCGAGCGCGCCGCCGCCGAGCAACAGGATGAACAGCTTGACCGTGCCGGAGGTGCTGCCGCTCTCCTTGATCGGCGAGAGCAGGACCGCGCCAGCGGTGATCGGCGGATACTCCTTCGGGAGGTCCTTGGTCGCCGAACGAGGCATCTGCACGTTGGTGACGAGGTAGTTATCGTCGCCGACCTTGATCTTCGATTTCGCGTTGACCTCGCCGAACGCGCCCGACGCGAGGAGATCCGCGAGCTGCTTCGCCTTCGCGGTGTCCTCCTCGCTACCAACCTCGCGCTTGAAGCTGGTCGCGACGACCCGCTTGCCATCGACGTAAGCCAGCTCGGTGCCCAGCGCCGTGGCATCGCGCTGGGTTTCCTTCGCGGTCTGCGCGTAGGCAACGACGATGGCCCCGATGATCGAGACGCCTTCGACGTCCTTCGGGTTGATCGGGGCATCGGGGTCGATCACCGGGGCGACGCCGATCCGCATCAGGCCCTTGTCGCCCTGCGTCCAGAAGTCGCTGATGATCACCTTCTTGCCGAGCACCACGCTGATCGCGGGGATGATCGACTCGCCCTTGTCGTTCTTCCACTGCTTGGCGACGACGCTCTGCACCTCGTTCATCGCGAGGACATTTCCGGTAGCGTCGACCAGCGCGATGATGTCGGGCTTGTTGCCCTCCGTCTTCGCGACGAACCGCTGGAAGCCGATGCGGGCCTGTTGTTGGCGCTCGGACTCGCTGTCGGTCTTGATCGCCTTCACGAACTCGGGAATCGCCGCGAGGCGCTCCGCCTTGTTCGCAACATCGATCCCTCCGAGCTGGCTGAGCTTGCCGATCAACTGATGTGCGCGGACGAGGTCCTCGTCGGCGTCGGCCTTCGTGCGCTGTTCGAAGCTCGTGGACGTGACAAAAAAAGCGATCGCCGTGAGAGCGGCGATCACCACGGCAACAACCGCGGCGATAACGGTGCGGGACATTCTCCCTCCGGCGGCGATTATTCGTGTGTCGGCGCGGAGTTGTCAATCAACCTACGCACCGCTTCGCGTTGCTCCGCACCTGGGTTCGTGCGTGGATCGCGATCAACGGGTGGGCTTCTCGGTCTCTTGTGCCTGGAAGTCTCGCATCACGGTGCACAGCGAGTTGATGTGCTTCGTGTCGGCAGCGACGGTCTGGTCCCCCGGCTCGAAGTAGCAGATCCCCACGACGACGGCCGAGACCATGCCGAGCTTCAGCTTGTCGCGGTCGGCGACCACGAACAGCCTGCGCGCCCCGTTCGGGGCGAAGTTCGCGCCGCCGGTGACGTCCTTGCAGGCCTCGGGGGCCGCGTTGGCAGCGTAGGTCTTGGGGTCGCAGAAGGTGGCTGCCGGGACCGCCGCGATCTGCTGCACCAGCACGGGGTCCGCGAACGTCATGCCCTTGGTGGCGGCGAAGGTCCGCGCCCGCTGGACGGTCGCTTGATAAACGCTGACGATCTCCTTCGGGCTCACGGCGCCGACCGTCTCGACGACGATGCCGTCCAGGGTCTCACCGGCGCTCATCGTCACCCCGGTGATGTCCTTGATCGACGGTGTCCAGCCCGGGGCGTCCTTTGGCTTCTGGCTCTTCAGCAGGATCACCGTCGCCGCCGCACCACCGGCGACCAGCACGCCCGCCAGCGCGATCCAGGGCATGGCCGAGCGCTTCGTCCGCGCCGGAACCGCCCCCGTGGCACCCGGCTCGAGCTCGTCGGCCAGGCTCCCACCCGCGGTCGCGGTCGCCATCCGGGGCGGCGTGACCGCGGAGATCGGCGGCGGCTTGGACGCCGTCGTCGTTCGGACCTCGCCGAGGATGTCGCGGTTGAGCTTCTGCGTCTCGACCAGCCCCGCATCCCCTTGCCGCAACGCGGCCTCGAGGATCTTGCGCATGTCGCGTGCGTTGTCGAACCGCTCGTCGACCTTCTTCGCGAGGCTCTTCATGAGCGCGTCCTCGACGATCTCGGGGAGCACGATGCCGAGCTTCGAAGGGCGCTTCGGCATCTCGGAGAGGTGCTTCGTCATGATCTCGAAGTGGGTCGAGCCGTCGAACGGCGTATCTCCGGTCAACGCCTCGTAGAGCGTGGCGCCGAGCGAGTAGATGTCGGTGCGGAGATCGACCTCCTGGCCACGCACCTGCTCCGGTGACATGTAGCGGACCGTCCCCATGGTCTGGCCGGTCGCGGTCAGCTTCGTCGACGTCGTCATCTTCGCGATGCCGAAGTCCATCACCGTGGCCATCGCATCGTGGGCGCGCACGAGCACGTTCGACGGCTTCATGTCGCGGTGGATCACGCCCCGGCCATGCGCGTACTCGAGCGCGCGCAGCACGTCGACGGCGATCTTGCACGACGCCTGCCAGTCCATGCGCTTGTTCTCGAGGATGATCCGCTCCCAGGTGCGGCCCTGGACGAACTGCATCGCGAGGACGAAGTAGCCGTTCTCCTGCCCGAAGTTGTAGAGGTGGACGATGTTCGGGTGGTCGAGCGCAGCGAGCGCCTTGGCCTCCTCGAGGAACCGCGACTTGACCTGGCTGTGCGCGGCGAGCTCCGGGGGGAGGATCTTGAGCGCGACCTCCTGGTCCGTCATCTTGTGCTTGCCCTTGAACACCACGCTCATCCCGCCCTGCCCCAGCACGTCGACGAGCTCGTACTGCCCGAGGACGACCTGGCCGAGCATGCGGTGCGCGCCGGTGGCGCCGATCGGCGCACCACAGTGCGGGCACTTGACGTCGATCTCGAGGACGTCCTTGCTGCAGACCGGGCACGCCGCCATCAGCTCCTCGGCTCCCATCCCGGGACGCGCGCCAGCAGGCGCCGCAGCTCGTCGATCAGGATCGTGGGGTACTCGACCGGCGTGTAGTGCGTCCCACCCTTGATCACGACCATGCGCGAGTCCGCGATCGCGCGGTGCAGCTTCTCGGCGGTCGATGGAGGGGTCATCAGATCCTTGTCGCCGGTCACGATCGTCGTCGCCACTGCGATCGTCGACAGCACGTCCTCGGCATCGTGCTCGTCGAGCCGGCTCAGGAGATCACTGTAGATCACCCAGTCGATGTCCTGAAACCCGGCGGCGACCGCACGGAAGATCTCCAGGTCGATGGTCTGGCTGACCAGGCCGAACCGCTTCATCGCGCCGATCAGCGCATCGGAGCCTGCAACCCGCTTGGTCGCGAGCCCCGCGAGCGCGGCCTGCGCGCGCACCAGCTTGAGCAGCATCGGGATCGTCCGCCCGACGAGCCGGCTGCCCATCACGGTGCGGAAGGCGCGCCCGTAGGTGCCGTTGATCAGATACAGGCCTCGGACGCGGGCGCGGTGAAGACGCACGGTCTCGAACGCCACCTGCACGCCCATCGACCAGCCGCCGATCACGACGGGGCCGATGCCCTCGGCCTCGAGGATCTCGACGAGGTCCTCGACCTGGTGAACGACCGTGTTCGCCCGGGGGTCACTCGGGGCGCTCGAGCTGTAGAGGCCGCGATAGTCCCAGCACACCACCCGGTAGTCATCGAGCGCACCATAGAGGTGCTGGAACGCGAGGTAGGTACCGCCGAGGCCGTTCGCGAGGACCACGCACGGGCCGTGACCGCGGACTTGATAGCCGATGCGGGTGCCGTCGCGCGCCGTGATGTGGCGCTGCTCGATCCCCGCAATCATGCAGCCGAAATAGTAGCCCAAACGCCAACCGGCCGCCCTTTCGAGGCGGCCGGAAGCTCGGGGCGGGCCCGGGCTAGAAGTAGAGGATCGCCGAGAGACGCGCGCGCGTGTAGTTCTCGTTCTCGTCGGAGGTCTCGGTCGGTGGCGCGATCGTGCGCTTGATCGAGCCCGCCGGCGCATCCGCCATCGGCGCGTCACTCGACAGCGTGTTCCGGCTGCCCGCGCGAACGTCGGCGGTCAGGTGAAAGTGCGAGGTCACCGCATAGCGGACACCCACGCCGAGCTCGGCGAAGTTCTGGGTGGTCTGGTACGTGTCCGCGACGTCCGCCTGCTGGACACCCATGCCAGCGAGCAGGTAGGGCGCGAACCGGTTCCGTGCGCCGATCTCCCAGATCAGCGAGGCGCCGAGGCGACGGTCCACGCGGAGGTCATTGGTGTAGCTGGTCTTGCCGAGCTCGCCCTCGATCAACAGACCGCCGTTACCGAGCCGAAGGCGACCGAGGATACCCATGTCGCTCGAGTCATCCTGCTCCTGCACGGCGACACCGCCGGCGAACAGGCCGATGCCGAACTTCGGCAGATCGGGGCGTGGATCGCCGACGACAGCGACGACACCGGGAGCCGCGGCGGGCTGCACGGGGTAGTAGGTCTGCTGCTCGCCGTAGTACGACGGGACGTACGTCGGATAGTAGTAGTACGGGCGGTAGTAGCGCGGGTAGTAACCGCTGCCGACGTACACGCTGCCGCCAACCGACCAGCTGCGCGGCCGATACATCGACCGCGGCGGCGACGACCAGTGCACCGAGACCGACCCACGGGCGCCGAAGCGAACACCGCCACCACCACCGAACCACACCCGACGGCCGGCTTCGGCAGTCTCGGTGTGAAGGAGGGTGGTTGCGAGGCCGAGAGCACCAACGAGGAGGGCGACGTTACGGTTCACGGGGTGGGCCTTTCGAAAGTGACGCCAGAACACGACGACTGCGCTAAGGACGCCCGAGGACGCCGAATGGTTTAGTGTGCACCCGACGGGCCAGGTCGGCCAGTCCCCCATCGACGACAAAACTCCGGGAGTTGTGAGGCCTTACGCAGCCTGGGGGATCGCACTTTGCCAGCCACTGTAAACGCGTTTTCACGCTGCCCCGGGATTGTGGTGAGCCAGCGACAGCTCGGGCAGGGTTCGCAACTCCGCCAATCCGCAGGCATCCTTGACACTCGAGACGTTGGGTCCCTAAAGTCTCGTCTGCCGAACCGGAGGTCTTCTTTGAGCGACAAGCAGAAGGGTAACCGCGACATCAGCGACCTGAAGGCGCGACTGGGCCTGAAGAAAGGCGCGGCTGCGCCTGCTACGGGCCAGACGCGATCGAACGGCACTGGTGGCGTCGTGCCCCCACCCGGCGTGAACTTGCCACCGCCGCCGGGCATGCAGCCCCCGCAGCCCGCCGCTCCCGCGATGCCGAACGCGCACGACGATCCGTTCGGCGCGATGAACGCGATGGCCGCTGTCGGGAACGTGCAGCGCGCGCCGGAGATCGTGATCGTCAACGACGGCAAGCCCGTCGAGAACGTCGGCCACCAATCGATGGGCCGTCGGATCGCGACCATCGCGATCCCGGGTGTGATCGCGCTCATCATCGGTGTGGCGATCGGCAAGATCGGCCAGGGCGCGAGCACGTACAACGCGAGCCTCAGCGACGTGAAGGCGATCCTCGGCGACAAGACGTCGCCGTCGACCGTCACGAATCTGAAGCAAGCGCTGTCGGGCCTCGACACGATGCTCGACGAGGCGAAGTCGAAGAACCAGTTCCGTCCGGACCAGGCGCTCGACAAGCAGCTCGATACGATCGTGAAGCAGCTCGACGTGAAGAGCGAGATCGTGTTCCGCGCGAAGCAGAACGCGCTCGACGCCGAGGTCTCCGGTCAGATCCTCTCGTTCTACGCCGGGGTCGCCGAGATCAAGGCGATGATCGACCTGCACATGAAGAGCGCCAAGTTCGACGACATGGCGTTCAAGAAGAACAAGGAGAAGCAGGACGCCGCCGCGCTCAAGGACACCGACAACGCGATGCTCGCGGGTCAGTTCCGCTACGGCATCCTCGTTCAGGCGCCGACCGAGCAGGACAAGGTCGACTTCGGCGCGAAGCTCGTCGAGCTCGGCCCGCCCGTCTGCGGCGGCAAGATCGCGACGAGCGGCAAGTGCCCCGAGGGCGAGTCGCCGAGCGGCTTCACCTATCGCGCGGAGCCGGGCGGCGCGTTCATCCAGGGCGACCTCGCCACGGGTGGTAGCGACAGCGTCCCCACCAAGAAGCTCGTGCTGCTCCTTCCCGGCGGCGTGCGCGACTCGCTGGTCAAGGGCGCCGATGGCGTCGCTTCGGAGGCGTACTACCAGCGCCGCCTGAAGGCGATCTACGAGCGCGTCCACGGCACCGACAAGGTGAAGGGGCTGCTCGACGAGGGTAACAAGCTCGAGAGCCGGCTGCAGACCGAGAGCAACAAGAGCTATCGGTTCTCGTTCTTCATGTAGCGCCCCCGGTTCGCTCCCTTCGAAACAAGAACAGCCCCTGCTCGAGAGCAGGGGCTGTGTCCGTTTCGGAGCTTCGAGGGCGGTCCCGCTATTTCTTGCCGCCGCCGCCGCCGTTCTGCGCCTTGATGACGTCGTCCACCGCGTTGCCATTGGCCTTCACGTCGGGGTGATCCTTGTGGTCTGGATCGATCACGGCCTTGATCACCGACGACGTCTCCTTCTTCGGCGGCGCCTTCGCTTCGCGCATCGCGAGCACTTCCTTCTTCACGCCGGTGTCCTCGATCGCGAGGCCGAGCGCGTCGTAGCTCTTCAGCTTGTCGACCGCGCGCACGTCGAACTCGCCGGCGCGCCAGCTGATCAGACCCGCCTCCACGTCGCCCACGCCGTACTGCGCGGTCATCACGCCCTGGAACGTATCGAAGTTCTTCTTGTCCACGGGGAGGATCGAGACGTCGAGCGAGATGAACATCTTCCACAGCTTGCCGTTGAAGAAGAAGAAGAACCGGCGCTGGTTCTTGCCGTTGTCGTTCTCCCACTTCTCCAGCATCGCCTCGCCCGTATCGTGCGCGAGCTCCTCCTCGACGATCGACACGTCCCACGGCGACGGCTTGTTCGCGTCGAACGTGACGTACGTACCCTTGAACGTGTTGACCTCGCGCTTCTGGTCGGCGCGGATCCGGTCCTGGGCTGCGACGTCGGTCGTGCCCTTGAGCCGGTCGGCGTACTTCGCGTCGAGCTTCTTCTTGAAGGAGTCGATGACCTCGTCCTTCGACATGCCGAACTTGTAGTCACCCAGCAGTGCACCGAGCTTCTTCTTGTGCTCGGCGGACGGCGGCGGGACCACCTTCTTCGGCGGCGGCTTCTTGGCCGGAGCCTTCGCGGCGGGCGCGGCTTTCTTCGGCGCGGCCTTGCCACCCGCGACGGCGGACGAAGCCCCGACGGTTAGCAGCGAGACCAGGAGCAGTTTTGACAGGTCGAATCGGGGCATACGTCCTCCTCGGATCGGGCGCATCGTACCCATGCGAGTGTGATCCTCACAAGGCAGACGTGCAACCGCCGAGGGTATTCACCCCCGCCAGGATCTCTTACGGCTGGAGCGGGGTCCGGTCCGCGGCGATCGACTGCGACGCCCCGGTCAGCGCATCCGCGCTGACGCCGACATCGAGCTCCGAGCCCGACACCGACCCGTGGCAGCCCGCGCACACCACGTCGAACAGCTTCTCGGACACGCCCATCGACACTGTCTCCCCAGGACCGAGCTGGTGTTCCTCGGTCATGGTGACCACGGGCTTCTTGTCCCCATCGACCAGCTCGAGGATGACTCCCTGCTGGGCGGGAAGGATGACGCGGATCGATCCATCCGCCTGCAGCGGGAACGTGCCCACGTCCTTGCGGCTCTGGAACATGCCGTTCAGGTTCGCGCTGCAGTTCGCCGGGCACGGGTCCTCCGTCATCACGTGGAGGAACTTCGCGGTGCGGAACGCATCGACGGGATGACCGCGCCGGAGGTTGCCGGTGAGGAGCGTGAACACCATCGGCGCGTCGGGCATGTGGACCAGGGCGTGCTGGGTATCGGCCGTGGTCGCCGAGCCGCCGAACACGAGCTGCCGGCGGTTCTTGTAGAGGACGCGGGTCGGCACCTTCATGATCAGCTTCGCGTCCACCCGCACACCCGCGGACCCGAACAGCGGCGCGAACGCGAGCGTGCGCGGATTGAAGGTCCCGAGATCGAAGTTCTTCGTGACGAGGATGGTGCCGTCGGGGGCCGTGACCGGCTTCCGGTAGACCAACGCGGCATCGAGGATCCGCACCGACTTCAGGAAGCCGTCGTCATCGCGCCCTGACTCGAATGTGCCGACGCTGCGATTGAACGTGGCGAGCGCACCCTGCGCGCCGGGCGTCATCGGCGCGCCCGTGGTCTGGTTGACGTCGGACAGGACCATCAAGAAGTTGCCGTCGGCGCCCTCGCGCACGTCGGTCGCGGACGAGTATCCGATCGAGGTCCGCTTCGCGGTGATGTCGCCATCGACGTACGCGGACTCCTTCCGCTGCGCGAGCAGCGGGTGATAGTCGGTGAGATCCCAGTTCATCCGACGTCCCGCGAGCTGATAGAAGCCATCGCTCGTCTTCTCGGTGGTCATCGTCATCCGTCCCTCGCGCATGAACGCGGGACCGACCTCGGAGTTCGACAGCACCGTCATCTGCTCGAACGACCCGGTGTCGATCGCGAACGGTGTCGAGAGGCGGACCCGCCAGAGGTCCGACTGCGGGAGGAACCGCCGCCGGGACTTCGTGGGCCCGGCCTTGCCGCGCGTGGACGCGAACACGATGTAGCCGCCGTCGGAGGAGAACACGGGATCGAAGTTGTGGATGCCGCCGACGTTCGGGGTGAGCCGTGTGCAGTTGTTGCCCTGCGCGTCGACGATCCACACACCGAGCGTGTCGCCCGCCGTCTCGCGTGCTGCGAACACGATGCGGTTGCCGTCGGGGGCCACATCGGGCGCCTGGACATCCGCCGTACCGGCGGCGAGCGCTCCTCCGCAGTTGTTCAGCAGGGAGATCTCCGCGCCGGCCGTACCGAGCGAGCTGTTCGCGCCGATCGTGCTGTTGGCGCGCATCAGATCCGCGTTGCCCTGGAACGTCTCGAACTCGAGGCGGCCCGCCGTGGGCACGCCGAGTCGTTTGACGTAGACGATGCCGAGCTGCTGCCCCATCGACAGGTCGCTGACCTGCCCCGGCATCGCCGCGCGCTCGCGCGTGACCCACTCCTGGATCGTGCAGAACGGACTCGAGGTCACCGGGTTGAACGCTCCGCACGCCGCGGGGTTCGCACCCGTGCCCGTGGGGCCGTCCTGGTTCTCGAGCACCGCGCCGCCGCGGTGGACCATGCCGCCGACCTGGTTGGGGATGCGCGGATCGTCCTCGAGGATCGGCTTCGCCACGGCGCGGCTGCGGCGCGCGTCGGGGAACTCCATCGCCATGAACTCGCCCTTCAGGAGCTCGTAGTTCTTCTGGAGCGCGACCGCCGAGAAGAAGCCCTGCGTGCCGGAGCGGAGCTTGAAGTCGTTCGCGGCCTGCGGGCTGTGGCAACCCTGGAACGCGCAGCCTCGCGTCAGCAGGATCGGCTGGACGTTGTCCTTGAAGAACTGCTTCACCGGATCGCCGCCGGCGAAGTCGAGGACGCCGACCCCCGCGGCCCAGGTCCGGATCGCCTTGTAGTCGGCGTCGTCCGCGTCGGCGAACTGATCGCCGCCGGTGTGACCGTGGCCGCCCGCCCCGACGGCGAGCGGGATCTTGAGGATCTGCGAGTCATCCACCGGCGCGTTCACGAACGACCACGCCTGGCTGAAGTTGAACGCCTTCTGATCGTCGTCGGCTCCGCACGTGATGTAGAAGTCCGATTGCGGAGCGCCGTGACAGTTGCCGGCCGTGCAGCCATGCTGGGTGAGGACCGGCTGGACGGCGCTGACGAACGCGTCGAAGAACATCTGCTTCTGCGGCGTGTTGACGAAGCCGGCCTTCGTGAACCCGGGCGGCACCGAGCTCGAGCACGCACCCTCGCCGGTGCGCGGCGGCGTCGGCGGCTTGAGGCCGTTCTCCGTGGCTCCGTTGTCGAGCCAGTTCTTCAGCGTGAAGTACGCGTCCGAGCCGACATCGATGCGCGTGCCGCCGCCCGAGTGCTGGACGTCGATATCGCGAAACCGCGGTGTGGTGCCGTCGGCCTGGAAGCCGTACTGGAGCTTGAGCTGCTTGGGGCCGACGGCCTTGATCAGCAGCAGGGCTTCCGGATACGGGCCGAACGGTGCGAGCACGTCACGGCGCTTCTGGATCGCCTCGAACGTTGTCACGTCGAGATTTCCCGCGGCGAAGTCGTACGGCGACTCCGGGTTGATCGCGTGGCATCCAGATGTGCCGCGCGAGCACGAGTCCCGGAGGATCGGCTGGATGCTGCGTTCGAAGTACGTCTTGCCGGGCGGAGAATCTCCGCACGCAGCAGCCGTCCCGAGCGCGCACAGCGAGGCCAAGAGGAGGGTCGCCCTTCTCATCTCCATGGCGCTATTTTACCCTCATTCCTCGTCGGAAAGCATGAAGAGCCGCGCATTGCTGCGCGGCTCTTGTGATCACGATCTCGGTGAACGTTTTACTTCAGCGACGCGAGCGAGGCGCGCGCCACCATGCGCACGAGGCCGCTTCCGTCCGTGCTCGCCTTCGCGAGCGCGACGCGCGACGACTGCTGCCCGAGCTTGCCGAGCGCCCACGCCGCATTCCGGCGCGTGACGGGGTCGGCATCGCCGACCACCATGGTCTCGAGCTGCGCGGCCGCCGCGACGTGCCCCATGCCACCGACGACCGTCGCCGCCGCGGCGCGGACGCCCGCGTCCGAGTCGGTGAGCAGGCCGACGACCGGCGCCGCCGTGGTCTGACCGAGGATGTCGCGCCACGCGGTGACCGCGGCGGCGCGGACACTCGCGTCGCTATCGGCCATCGCGGTGGTCAGCACTTCGTTGCCACCGAGGTGGCCCATGTAGCTGACCGCGCGAACCAGGGCGATCTTCGCCTCGGTTCCGAGGTTGTCGCGGTGGATCGCGGCGCGCAGCGTCGGCAGCGCCGTCAGGGTCACCGTCCGGCCGAGGAAGTCGGCGGCATTGCGGACCTTGATGGTGGCGCCGTTCTGCAGGTCATCGACCATCGTCGCAGCGACCATGTTCCTGAGGCCCGGGCGCTTCGCGAACCACCAAGCTGCCACCTCGCGCACCGCGTAGCGGTTGTCCTCGAGGAGGTTGGTCACCATCTGCACGCACTCGCTGCAGGCCAGGCTCTCCGTGCGCTCGATCTCCGCCGTGATGGCATCGACCGACCCGCTCTGAATCGCCGCCTTGATCTTACCCGCGCTGCCACCCTTGCCCGCGAACGCCGGTGAGGCGGCGAGAGCGAGGAAGGCGACCGCGGCGAGCTTCATACTGTTGTTCTTCATCGAAGTTCTCCTTGGTTCCGCGGTTGGGGTTAGTAGGCGTTCTTGTGGGGGTTGTTCTCACGGGCGTAGAAGTTCAGGCCCATGTCGATGTTCAGGATCAGCTGGTAGAACTCGTCCGAGCTGATGTTGTTGTTCTGGTGCGGCGACGTCGGGAACGCGCGCTCGCTGGTCTGGTTCGGGAACTGGCGCTTCGGGTTCAGCGACTTGACGATGCGCGAGCCGCGCGAGTCTTCCGGCATCGCGTAGTTGAGCTGCGTGCAGTTCGGCGCGCTGCAGGTCGCGACCATCAGGCCACCCATCTCGATGGCTTCCATATCCGGGCCGGCGACCGAGAAGTACGAGGAGGTGAACTCGGCCTCGCCACCGATGTCGAGCGCCGCGAACGACGCGGGCAGCGCGGTGTTCTCGAGGTTGAAGGTCCACGACACCGACGTGCCGGAAACTGGGTCGGTGATGGTGTACGGCAGCATGCCGGCGGCGTTGTTGCTGTCGTGGCAGCTGAGGCAGTTGTTGTTGTCGAACACCTTCTGGACCGTGGTGTTCCACGCGACGCCCATGATCTTGTCGCGGCTGAAGTCGGTCGACTGGCGCATCAGGCGCGGGGTCAGGCCGTACATCGCGGTCGGGCCGACAGAGAACGCATCGGTCTGGCCGGGGTCGATGATGGTGGCCTTGTCACGCGCCTCGTGGCAACCACCGCACACGCGGGCTTCGTTCTTGCGGCCCGAGACCCACACCGGCTCGGAGAACATCGACATACCGAAGACGTCGACGGCCTGGACGTGGATGGGCACGTTGGCCGGGATGGTGGCGAGCCACGAACCGTCCGCCTGGACGCGGGCAACACCGAGGTTGGCCTGACCTTCGAACATCGTGGTGCCGAACATCTCGGGGAAGCCTTCCTCCGACGAGAAACCTTCCATCACGCGGACGCCGTAGATCGAGCCCGGGGTGAAGGTCTTGAGGCTGGACTGGTAGACGTCCATCGAGCCGATCATCGTCGCGCCGTTGAGGCTCGGGTCGATCGACGAGCCCGAGATATCGGGGACCGCGCGCGCCTGGAGCGGGCGCGGGAAGATGTCCCACATCTCCGGGTTGTCGAGGAGCGGATGGCGCTGGTTGTTCTTCGTGTCGAGGAGGTAGACGCCGAAGTCAGCCTCGAGGCCAGCCGAGCCGAGGACGCTCGACTCGACGGGGCCGTTCGCCCACGACACGATGAGGTCGGGCTTGTCCTTCGCGTTGAGTGCGTAGGCGTCGTAGTAGCGACCGACCGTATCGGCCGACGGCTGGTTGCCGTGCGGAACGTCGGGGGA
>JAYVLW010000083.1:0-4184 GCA_043759315.1 Myxococcales bacterium | reverse complement strand
GAAGGGAAGCACGTGGTGCCGGTACACGCGGTCGCCCGTATGTTGGGCTGGTCTGCCCAGCGCGTGCGCCGCACCGACGACGTGCTGCGTCCGACGGTCGCTCGGGATGGTTCACGTCTCTACGACATTGATCGGGTGCTTGGCCTTGTCGCGGTGATGGATAACGCGCCTCCGGTGCGCCGCCCGATAACCATCCGCGTGAGGAAGTTCATCCGCAGCCTGAGCCGACGCTACCGGGACCGTCCGGTGCATTTCATCGTGCAGCGGCGGTAGGCGAAGTTCTCGTCGAGGCAGCTGCGGGTGCAGCGTTCTGCGGCACCTCCGCCGAGCCGACGTCGCGGGCAGTGCGAATCGCGTTGCTGGCGCGTCCGGCCGGAAGGTACATTCGAGAGTGATGTTCGAGCGCACGGGGGCAGGTGCAGGGGAGCAGGTTGCTGGAGGGCCCGACGCCGCTCACGATCAGCAGGGCGCGGGCGTCGAACAGGTCCGCTTGCTGTTGCAGCAAGGCGTCCCGGTTCCCGCGACGATCGCCGACGTGATCCGTGCGAATCCCGCTGACGAACGCGCAATCTTCGCGCTGCTCCACGGGACGCTCGGCAACGCGTACACGCAGCACGTGCTCTCGTCGGTCTCTGCGGGCGCGCAGGCGCAGCCGCGTCCATCGCACGCAGCCAAGAACCCGGCAGTAGCGGACGCGACGAAGGACGACCTGAACGTCGTCATGAAAGTGCTCGTCTACTCGGGCGATCGCGTCGTGAAGCGCTGGCAGGCGAAGGGGCGTTGGGAGGGACCGCTTCCGGTGACGTTCCACGCGACGCACGGCAAAGCCGGCTGGGAATGGGACGATGTCCACGGCAAGGACGTCCGCATCAACACGGGCCGCGGCGGCAGCGGCGGACAGCCGATCGAGAGCTGGGCCGGATCGGGTGAGCGGATCGTGGTGTACGCGCAGCCGGTGGGATCGGTGGCGGTCGATTTGGAGGCCGAGAACGACGAGAAGGCGCCTGGACTCGCCAAGGACAAGAAAGACGCGGGCGACGGATCGACGACCGACGTCAAGCCGGGCGAAGGCACTAAGACGGGCGCCGAGGAGAAGAAGAAGGACGGCGGCGCCACGCCTAACGAGAAGAAGGACGGCGGCCCCAAGGCGAAGGCGGACGAGGTCGGCGACGGCACGGACGCTGCCGGTCACGGCGCGGGCGAGATGGCCGGCGAGGGCGAAGAGGACGAAGGATTCGCCGACGAGGCCGAGCGCGAGCTCGACGACGAGATCGACGGCGACGTCGACGACGGCAAGACGACCGGCAAGAAGACCGGCGGCGAGAAGAAGGACGGACGAGGCGAGGTCGGCGGCGACAAGGACGGCAAGACCAGCACCGACACGATCGTCGGCGGAGAGGGACCCGGCGGCCCCGGATCGAAGGCCGACGGAGACAAGGACGGGCAGCGCGACGTCAAAACCAACGACGGGACCAAGGACGGGGACAAGGACGGCAAGAAGTGGGGCAGCGAGGAAGGTAAGTTCGGCGGCGAGGGCGGCGACAAAGATCGCGGCGTGCGTGGCGCGATGGCGATCTTCGGTGGGCTCGTCTCCGTGCCCGCCGCGCTGCGCGGATTCGTCGAGATGGCCCTGCTGTGGGCGGGCGGTGACCTCACCGGAGCCGGAGAGGCGGCGTTCAAGAAGGGCGTCGGCAAGGCCGCGAGCGCCGTCGCGGTACGCAGGGCGATCGCGAAGGAGGCGAGGACCATCGCGGCGAAGGAAACACGCCAGGTCATGAAGGAGCTGGCGAAGACGCCGGGATGGAAGGCGCTGAGCAAGGCCGAGAAGGGCCAGCTCGCGCGCATCACGCGCTGGGAGCTTCAGCGGAAGTATTTCGAGGGGTACTTGAAGGCCGCGCGTCAGGCGCGTCGCGAGGCGAAGGCTGCGCTCAGCCGCGGGAGTCGAGCGTCGAGGGCGGCAGCGAAGGAGCGCGACGCCGTCGCGGCGATGGGCGAGGAAGCGGCCACGGTGCAGCCCGTCGCCGGCCGCTTGCCGATCAACCACGAGTTCGCAGGCAAGGCGTTTCCGCGCGAGGCGCTGCCGCCGAAGTATCGATCCGGTGGCCTACGCTTCAAGGAGAACGGCGCTCCCAACTTCTCTCCGTACGCGATGGAACTTCCGGCCGGCGGTAAGGCGGTGAAGATCGAGTTGACCGGCAGCATGCGCGCCGACGAGAAACTAGCGAACAGTGCTGCTGGGCTCCCGAAGACGCCGAACACCCACGTCTGGCACCACAACGAGGAACTCGGCGTGATGGAGCTCATCCCGAAGGACCTGCACAGCGCGGTCAGGCACACCGGCGGACAGGCCGGCTACAAGCACGTGATGGGGATCGAGGAATATGGAAAGTAACCTGCCAGCCATGGACGCACGTGGACCCGTCGTCGACGAGGCCCGGATCGCCAGCTTCGAGCAAGCGCTCGGATCGGCACTTCCGGCCGCATATCGCCGCTTCCTCCTGACCACGAACGGGGGAACGCCGAACGATCGCAACGCGGAGCTTGCAGGTAAGCACTCCGTCGTCGTCCACGTACTCAAGAGCCTCGACGAGCCGGAAGATGGCCCGAGGTTGACGCCCACCCCCGAGTTCGCGGCCGACTTCCCGAGTCTCGATCTGCTCGAGATCGGTTACGACGCCTTCGGCAACCGGATCGTGCTCGTTGTTCGCGGCGACCGGCGGGGCGAGGTGTGGTTCCAGTCGCTCACGGATCCGCAGCCCGAGTGGGCAAACCCGCGGCTGGCGTGGTTCGAGCGTCGCGATCTGAAGAAGCTGGCGGACGACTTCGACATGTTCTTGAAGGCACTCGGTCCTGTCGATGAATAACATGGGTACGTCAGCCACTGGCCACCGATGACGCGGCGAGGGTACTGACGCTCGAGAAGCCGACGTGATCGCCTTCGAGAAGCGGCTGGGCAATCGCCTGCCCGAGACGTATCGCGCATTCCTCGTCGAAGTGAACGGCGGGCGCCTCAACGCGAACAACCGCCGTTTCCGCGACAAGCTCGTCGTGAACAGTATGCTCAGCTTGAACGATCCCGACGACGCGCGCCGTCTCGAGGTCGAGAGGCCGTACAGCCCCGATCATCCCAGCAGGGAGCCTATCGACATCGCCTACGACGACGGCGGAAACCGCATCCTCCTCGGAATCTCCGGCCCGCATCGCGGCGAGGTTTGGTTTCAGAGTCTCGTCGATCCACGTTCCGACGACGCCAACCCTCGCGTCCTGTGGCACGACCGACGCGACATGACGAAGCTCGCTGACAGCTTCGACGCGTTCTTGTCGGTGCTGGGGCCGCTCAAGGTGTAGGGGTGGTGAAAGAGCGCCAGATAGGGTTGAAGGTCTTCGCTGCGACCAAGTCGCGTGAGCGCGAGTTCCTCTGGACACCGCCCCCCGGCGTCAGTCGTTCGATGCGGCTCCGAAAGCTGGAATCCCTGTGTCGCCCCATCTCGATGTCGGGTGCGCCCGGGGGCGACAGCGAACGCACGAACGACGTGAACGCAAAAGTGTGCGGCCCCGATGATAAATGTGTGCCCACAACTCTGACGCGAAAAACGGGCAAGGCCCGTGAGCCGGATGTTTCGGACGGGTCCGAGGCGCGATTCCGAGTGCTTGCGGATGGCGTGGTGCTTCGTGGTGCCAGATGTCTGCGCGATCGAACCCGAGCCACGCGAGGTATGCTGAGTCATGTCGACCGACGCGAGCCACCCGAGCCCGGACTTGCCGGCTGTCGACGAACGACTCGTCGCACCGGGGTCTGGCTACGAGATCATCGACGGGGTGGTAGTCCCGGTGCCGCCCGCGCTGCCGCCACATGCGACCCGGCAATCGAAGATCGCGTCGCTCCTCGAGGCGTATACGCGCCCCGAGTACGACGTGGCGACCGACATGCTGACGCGCACGTCGAGGATCGATGACCTTGCGCCCGACGTCAGCGTGTTCCTGCGTGAACCGGACCGCGTCACCGGCGGTCGGCGACTGGAAGAGCTTGTGGTCGAGATCATCAGCACGCAGACGATCGCAAATGCAGCGACGAAGGCAGCGAAGCTGAGTGTTCGCGGAGTGCGTCGCGTGTTCGGGATCGATCTCGAGCGCAACCGGATGCTCGAGTGGTCGCGCGATCTGGGCACCTGGAGCATCATCGA
>JAYVLW010000082.1:0-5246 GCA_043759315.1 Myxococcales bacterium | reverse complement strand
CCGGGGCGCACCGGGCATGTTGGCTACTTCCTGATCGAGAACGGCCGCCGCGCGCTGGAGCAGGCCGTGCGGATGCGCGGCTCCGCGTTCGCCTTCGCGCGTCGCTGGTTCGCGCGCCATCGGTTCGGGATCTACACCGGCGCGATCGTGGTCGCGGGCGTGCTCGCGACGCTGCTCGGGCTCGCGGTCTCCCCCCTCCGCGCGACCGGGGGGATGCTGGTCGCGTGGTGCGCACTCCTCGCCATCTGTGGGAGCCAGCTTGCCGTCGGAGTCGTGCACTGGGGCACGACGCTGGTCGTTCATCCGCGGCTGTTGCCGCGGCTCGACTTCTCCGCGGGGATCCCGGACGCGCACCGCACCATGGTCGCCGTCCCGACGCTGCTCGGCAGCGCGCAGGAGATCGACGATCTCGTCGAGGCGCTCGAGGTGAGGTTCCTCGCGAACCGCGATCGCAACCTGTCATTCGCGCTCGTCACCGATCTTTGCGACGCGGCGACCGAGACCACGCCCGCCGATGGCGTTCTGGTCGCCCGTGCGGTCGCGGCGATCGAGGCACTCGGCGTCAAGTATGCGCCGGTGCACGGTGAGGGGTTCTTCCTGTTCCATCGCGCGCGCCGGTGGAATCCACGCGAGGGCGTGTGGATGGGCTGGGAGCGCAAGCGCGGCAAGCTCGAGGAGCTCAACGCGGCGCTGCGGGGCGAGCTCGATCGATTTCAGACGGTGGTGGGACCGATCGAGCGGTTGACCTCCGTGAAGTACGTGATCGCCCTCGACAGCGATACCCAGCTCCCGCGCGACGCGGCGCGCACGCTGGCGGCGACGCTCGCGCATCCGCTGAACCGGCCTTGCTACGACGAGCGCGCGGGCCGCGTGACCGCCGGTTACACGATCCTCCAGCCGCGCGTCGGTGTCAGCATGGCGAGCATCGCGCGCTCGCGCTTCGCGCGCTGGTTCGGCGGCGAGCCCGGGATCGATCCGTATACGCGCGCGGTCTCCGATATCTATCAGGACGTGTTCGAGGAGGGCTCGTTCGTCGGCAAGGGGATCTACGACATCGATGCGTTCCAGCGCGCGCTCCACGACCGGCTACCGGAGAACCAGATCCTGAGCCACGACCTCCTCGAAGGTGCCTACGCGCGATCGGGCCTCGTCAGTGACGTGCTGCTCGTCGAGGACTATCCATCGATGCACGCGGCCGACGTCAGCCGACGGTTCCGCTGGATCCGCGGGGACTGGCAGATCATGTCCTGGCTGTTGCGAGGTGTCCCCGGTGCGAAGGGCCGCGCACGCAATCCGATCTCGCTGCTGTCGCAGTGGAAGATCCTCGATAACCTGCGCCGGAGCATCGTCCCGATCGCGCTGTGCACGCTGCTCGTGGTCGGCTGGCTGTGTGGCGCGGCCGCGTTCGCCACGATCGCGGTGGCCAGCGTGCTCGTGGTGCCTCCGGCGCTGACCCTGGTGGCCACCCTGGCGCGCCGGCCCGAGGAGCGGCCCCTCGTCGATCACCTGCGCGACGGTGCACGGGGCTTCCTGCGCCAGCTCGGGCGCGAGCTGTTCGGGCTCGCGTGTCTGCCGTACGACGGGGTGCTGTCGCTCGAGGCGATCGCCCGGACGATGCTGCGCCTCTCGATCACGCGGCGCCGTCTCTTGCAGTGGCGCACGATGAGCGACGCGCATCGCCACGCCCGGACCGGGCTGGTCGGCAGCTACGTCACGATGGCCATCTCGGTCGTCGTCGTCGCCTGCGTCGCCGCCGCGATCGCGCGGATCGCGCCGAGCTCGATGTCCCTCGCCTGGCCGATGCTGGCGCTATGGCTGCTCGCCCCGGCTCTGTCCGCGTGGGTGAGCACGCCGATCTCGCCGCGACGGCCCCGGCTCGCGGCGGAGGACCGCGCGTTCCTCGGCGGCATCGCTCGCCGGACGTGGCGGTTCTTCGAGACGTTCGTCGCGCCCACCGACAACTGGTTGCCGCCGGACAACTATCAGGAGGAGCCGCCCCGCGGCGCCGCGCATCGCACGTCCCCGACCAACATCGGCCTGGCGTTGCTCGCGAACCTCACCGCCTATGATTTTGGTTACATCGGGACCAGCGAGGTCGTCGCGCGGACCACCGCGACGCTCGCCACGCTCGACCGCATGGAGCGCTACCGCGGTCACTTCTACAACTGGTACGACACGCTGTCGCTCGAGCCGCTCCGGCCCACGTACATCTCGACCGTCGATAGCGGGAACCTTGCGGGCCACCTGCTGACGCTCGCCTCGGGCCTCGATGGCCTGGTGCACCAGCCGCTCGTACGCCCGAAGATCCTCGACGGCCTTGCCGAGACCCTCGCCATCCTCGCCGAGCACGCATCCACCGCGGACCTCGCCGAGCTACGCGAGCTCCTCGTGGACCCGGCTCCGTCGGCGTCGGAGATCCACGCGCGGCTGGAGCGTGTCCTGCCGCTGGCGGCCGAAGCGCAGCGTGCTGTGCATGTCACCGGCGATCCCGAGGCGATGTGGTGGGCCGATGCGTTTGTCGCGCATGCCACACACGCGCACGCCGAGCTCGCGGTGTTTCTCCCTCCGGTGGTGGGGGGCGCAGTGACGCTCGACGCGGTCGCACGGCTGGTCGGCGGGGGCGACGCGGTGGACCGTGCGGTGCTTCGCATCGAGGAGCTCCGCGCGCTCGCGGTGCGTTGTCGCGAGCTGGCCGAGCTCGACTACGAGTTCCTCTACGACCACTCCCGGCACCTCCTCGCGATCGGCTACCACGTGGCCGATCACCGGCTCGACGCGAGCGCCTACGATCTGCTCGCCTCGGAGGCGCGGCTCGCGAGCTTCGTGGCGATCTCTCAGAACAAGCTGCCCCAGGAGCACTGGTTCTGCCTCGGGCGCCAGCTCACGACATCGGCAGGGCGACCCGCGCTGCTGTCGTGGAGCGGATCGATGTTCGAGTACTTGATGCCGCTCCTGGTGATGCCCACGTACGACGGCACGCTCCTCGACGAGACGTATCGGGCGTGCGTCGAGCGGCAGATCGCGTACGGCCGAGAGCGCGGCGTGCCGTGGGGCGTCTCCGAGTCTGGCTACAACAAGACCGATGCGCAGCTCAACTACCAGTACCGGGCGTTCGGCGTGCCTGGCCTCGGGTTCAAGCGCGGGCTCGCCGACGACCTCGTGGTCGCACCGTATGCGAGCGCGCTGGCGCTGATGGTGGCGCCGGAGGCGGCGTGCGCGAACCTGCGCCGTCTCGCCCGCGATGGGCTCGTTGGAGCGCACGGGTTCTACGAGGCCGTGGACTACACGCCGGTGCGGCTGCCTTCCGGCAAGTCGTCGGTCACGGTCGCGTCGTACATGGCCCACCATCAAGGCATGGCCCTGCTGGCGCTGTCGTACGTGCTGCTCGATCGGCCGATGCAGCTCCGGTTCGTGGCGGCGCCGGCGTTCCAGGCGACCGAGCTGTTACTGCAGGAGCGCATTCCGCGCTCGGCGGCGATCTTCCCGCACCCGGCCGAGGTCTCGCTCGCCGCGAACCGCGCGGTCGATGTCGAGCGCGACCTGCGCGTGTTCACGACGCCGAACACGCCGTCGCCCGAGGTCCACCTCCTGTCGAACGGTCACTACCACGTCGCCGTGACCAACGCGGGCGGTGGCTACAGCCGCTGGCGCGACCTCGCGGTCACGCGCTGGCGTGAGGACGCCACGCGCGATGCGTGGGGCACGTTCGGATACCTGCGCGATGTCGGCAGCGGCGCCGTGTGGTCGATCGCGCACCAGCCCACGCTGGCGCGAGGCAGCCGCTACGAGGCCATCTTCACGCAGGGGCGGGCGGAGTTCCGCCGCACGGATCACGAGCTCGAGACGCACGTCGAGATCGCGATCTCTCCCGAGGACGACATCGAGCTCCGCCGGGTCACGCTGACCAATCGCAGCCGTACGCGGCGCACGATCGAGCTCACGAGCTATGCCGAGGTCGTGCTCACGCAGGCGAGCACGGATGCCTCGCACCCGGCGTTCTCGAACCTGTTCGTGCAGACCGAGCTGGTGCCCGCTCAGCAAGGCATCCTGTGCACGCGTCGGCCGCGCTCGGGCGGCGAGCGCCCGCCGTGGATGGTCCACCTGATGGCGGTCCACGGCACCGTCGTCGGCGAGGCGACCTACGAGACCTCGCGTGCGGCGTTCATCGGCCGTGGGCGCTCGGTCGCCGATCCGATCGCGATGCACCAGGCCGCGCTGACGGGCTCGGCCGGCTCGGTGCTCGACCCGATCGTCGCGATCCGGCGAGGGATCGTCCTCGAGCCCGACGAGACCTGTGGGCTCCACATCGTCACCGGCGTCGCGGAGACGCGCGAGGGTGCACTCGCCTTGCTCGAGAAGTACCGCGACCGCCACGCCGCGGATCGCGTGCTCGAGTTGTCGTGGACGCATAGCCAGGTCGTCCAGCGGCGGCTCGACGCCTCGAACCTCGAGCTGCGGCTGTACGAGCGGATCGCGAGCAGCGTGCTGTACGCGAACGCTGCGATGCGCGCGCCGGCGAGCCTGATCGCGCGCAACCGCGGGACGCAGTCCGGGCTGTGGGCCTACAGCATCTCCGGCGACGTGCCGATCGTCCTGTTGCGGATCGCCGACATCGCGAACATCGAGCTCCTCCGGCAGCTCGTGAAGGCGCACGCGTACTGGCGACTCAAGGGTCTGACCGCGGACCTCGTGGTGTGGAACGAGGATCCATCGGGTTACCGCCAGGTGCTGCATGACGAGATCACGGCGGTGATCGCTTCGGTGGCCGAGCAGTCGGTGCTCGATCGTCCGGGCGGCATCTTCGTTCGCCGCAGCGAACAGATCTCCGAGCAAGACAAGCTCCTGATCGAGACCGTGGCGCGCGTGATCTTCAGCGACGGTGCGGGCACGCTTCTCGAGCAGATCGATCGCCCTGCGCGCACGGAGGTGCCGGTGCCGCCGCTGGTGCCCGTACGCTCGCCTCCCCTCGTGGTCGATCGGGGCGCCACGGTCGTCCCCGATCGACCCGACCTGGTCGGCTTCAACGGTCACGGCGGGTTCACGGCCGATGGCAAGGAGTACGTGATCACCACGACCCGCGACGTCCGCACGCCGGCGCCGTGGGTCAACGTGCTCGCGAATCCGTGGTTCGGGACGGTCATCAGCGAGAGCGGCGGCGCCTACACCTGGTGCGAGAACGCGCACAGCTACCGGCTCACCCCGTGGAGCAATGACGCGGTCTCCGATACGAGTGGCGAGACGTTCTA
>JAYVLW010000081.1:0-3088 GCA_043759315.1 Myxococcales bacterium | reverse complement strand
TGCAGATGGACATCAAGGTCGACGGCCTGACCCGCGAGATCCTCGAGAAGGCGCTCGCGCAGGCGAAGGCCGGCCGCATCCACATCCTCGAGAAGATGGACCAGGCGATCAACGCCGCCCGCGACGAGGTCTCGATCTACGCGCCGCGCATCGTCACGATGCAGGTCAAGCCCGACAAGGTCCGCGACATCATCGGACCCGGTGGCAAGACGATCCGCGCGATCCAGGAGCAGACCGGCGCCCAGGTCGACATCGCCGACAACGGCGTGGTCTCGATCGCGTCGTCGGAGGCGAAGGCCATCGAGCAGGCGCAGGCCCTGATCTCCGGCCTGATCATGGAGCCCGAGGTCGGTCAGTTCTACAACGGCATCGTCAAGAAGATCGTCGAGATCGGCGCGTTCGTCGAGATCATGCCCGGCACCGACGGTCTCCTGCACATCTCCGAGGTCGCGAAGGAGCGCATCCGCGCGGTCGAGGACGTCCTCAACGAGGGCGACGAGGTCGTCGTGAAGTGCATCAAGGTGGATCGCGACGGCAAGATCCGCTTGTCGCGCCGCGAGGCCCTCGACGCGAACCCGGGCCCCGAAGAGATCCACAACTACATCATCTGACCTGGCCGCGTCAGCGTCGGTGATTGCGCGATGGCCCCGTGATGCGGGGCCGTCGCATTTTCGGCTAGAGTCAGGTCGATGGTCCCGCGGGTGCAGATCAAGAAGTTGCGACCCGACGCCGTGGTCCCCAAGTACATGACAGCGCAGGCGGCTGGCTTGGATCTGTGCGCGGCGATCGATGCGTCGATCGCGATCGAGCCCGGTGCGCGTGTCGCGATCTCGACGGGCCTCGCGTTCGGGCTGCCGCCGGGCTACGAGGGCCAGCTACGCCCGCGCTCGGGCCTCGCCCGCGACCACGGCATCACGCTGATCAACTCTCCCGGGACCTTGGACTCTGACTTCAGGGGCTGTTTGACGGTCCTCGTGATCAACCACGGCTCCACGGTTGTCACGATCGAGCCGAAGCAGCGGATCGCGCAGCTCGTGATCGCTCCCGTCGTACAAGCGGAGTTGATCGAGGTCGACGAGCTCGACGCCACCGCGCGCGGCGCCGGTGGTTTCGGGTCCACGGGTCGATGACATGAGCGGCGCCGACGACGACGAGACCACGTCGACGCGGGCCCGCAAGCCGCGTGCACCCGTGCTGCCCGCCGACACCGCCCAGACCGCGCCGCAGCGGCCTACGATCCCGCTGACGGGTCGCGGGAGCGCGCGTCGCAGCGCGGCGCCGAACGACGACTTCGCCGATCGGCCGGATGACGCGCCGACGATGTTCGATCCCGATGTGCCGACCGGCGCGCGCGGAGCGACCGAGGACGAGCGCCGCACGAACCAGGGTCCCGCGCAGCCCGATCCGTTCCCCGACATCGACGACAGCGAGCCACCGACGGGCGCCACCGTGATCGGCAAGCGCAGCGCGGTGCCCGGCGCACCGGCGCTCGTGGGGCCGCGGCCGCCGGTACTTCCGAGCGGTCGCCCGCACGTCGATGACTCGACCCGCACGAACCGGTGGGAAGGGCCGCCGGTGATGGCCGACGCGGAGCCGACGGGGCCCGCGCTCCGACCACCACCGGCCCCGACCGCGCCGCCGCCGCAGCAGCAGCTCCCACTCCCGCCCGTCCTCCCGCTCGCGGCGAGGCGGCAGAGCGAGCCGCTGCAGGTGGTGTCGATGAAGGCGTCCGACCTGGAGACGGAGAAGCAGGCCCGGCCCGTGCGGGAGGTCCGGATGCGCCAGATGGCGGAGGTTCACCAGACGCCCCCGCGCGGCATGGGGTTTCTCGCTCCGCCGCGCGATCCGAAGGCGGCTCGCTCCCGGCGCCGGCGCGACAACGTCATCTGGGGATCGGTCGCGGTCATCGTCGCTGCCGTCGTGATGCTCGCGGTGTGGTTCCTCGCCCGGTGACCTGGTAAAAGAGGCGCGGATGGAACAGCGATGATCCCTCGATACAGTCGCCCCGAGCTCGCTGCGCTGTGGGAGGACAAGTATCGATTCGAGCTGTGGCTCGAGATCGAGCTCGCCGCGTGCACCGCGATGGAGCGGCACGGTTCGGTCCCCGCGGGCACGGCGGCGAAGGTCCGCGCCGCCGCGGCCGGCAACCTCGATCCCCAGAAGATCCTGACCATCGAGGCGACCACCCGCCACGACGTGATCGCGTTCCTGACGCATGTCGAGGAGCTCGCCGGCGAACCAGCGCGCTGGCTCCACCTCGGGATGACCTCGAGCGACGTACTCGACTCCTGCCTCGCGCTGCAGACCTCGCGGGCCCTCTCCGAGATCCTCGGGCGGACCGCCGCGCTGAAGACCGCGCTCGCGAAGCGCGCGCGGGAGCACGCGAAGACACCGATGATCGGTCGATCGCACGGCATCCACGCCGAGCCGGTGACCGCGGGGCTGACGTTCGCGCGCTGGCACGCAGAGGTCGCGCGCGCCGAGGTGCGCCTGCGCGCGGCGAAGACGGCGATCGAGGTCGGCAAGATCGCCGGTGCGGTCGGTGTCTACGGCAACCTCGATCCGGTGATCGAGGCGGAGGCGCTCGGCGCGCTCGGGTTGCGGCCGGAGACGGTGGCCACGCAGATCGTCGGCCGCGATCGCCACGCCGAGGTGTTCAACGCACTCGCCCTGCTCGGCACGGCGATCGAACAGATCGCGCTCGGCGTGCGGCACTGGCAGCGGACCGAGGTGGGCGAGGCGGAGGAGGGCTTCGGTAAGGGCCAGAAGGGCAGCTCCGCGATGCCGCACAAGAAGAACCCGATCCTCAGCGAGAATCTGACCGGGCTCGCCCGCCTCCTGCGCGGGTACGCTGGCGCCGGGCTCGAGGACGTGGCGTTGTGGCACGAGCGCGATATCTCGCACTCGAGCGTCGAGCGCGTGGCGATGCCCGATGCGACCACGCTCGCGGACTTCATGACCGTTCGCGCCACCGTGTTGATCAACGGGCTGGTGGTCCACGCGGCCCGGATGCAGTCGAACCTCGATCGCACGGGCGGCCTGTACTTCTCGGAGGCCGTGCTGCTCGCGCTGGTCCGCACCGGGCTCG
>JAYVLW010000080.1:0-2832 GCA_043759315.1 Myxococcales bacterium | reverse complement strand
GTCGCGGCCATCAAGAAGCAGCTCGACGAGCTCGAGTTCAAGCGCATGCTCTCCGGCGAGCTCGATCCGGGCGGTGCGATCGTGCAGATCACCGCGGGCGCCGGGGGCGTCGACGCCTCGGACTGGGCGCAGATGCTGATGCGCATGCTGATCCGCTA
Organism: Myxococcales bacterium; assembly: GCA_043759315.1. Taxonomy (GTDB): domain Bacteria; phylum Myxococcota_A; class Polyangia; order Haliangiales; family Haliangiaceae; genus JABFXX01. The sequence goes on along the minus strand of JAYVLW010000080.1, from coordinate 2,674 downwards.
CTGCGATCGCAAGGGCTGGAAGGCCGAGGTCGTCGAGGAGTCGCCGGCGGAAGAGGCCGGCATCAAGAGCGCCTCGTTCGTCGTCACCGGCGACTACGCGTACGGCCTGCTCAAGGCGGAGAACGGCGTGCACCGCCTCGTCCGGGTGTCGCCGTTCGATGGCGCGGGTCGCCGGCAGACCTCGTTCGCGGCCGTGCTCGTCACCGCCGACATCGACGACGACATCGAGGTCGACATCAAGGACGTCGATCTCCGGATCGACACCTATCGCGCCGGCGGCGCCGGTGGCCAGCACGTCAACAAGACGGACTCGGCGGTGCGCATCACGCACCTCCCGACGGGGCTCGTCGTGCAGTGCCAGAACGAGCGCAGCCAGCACGCGAACAAGGATCGCGCGTTCAAGATGATGCGCGCCAAGCTCTACGAGTACGAGCTCGCGAAGCGCGAGGAGAAGGCACATGCCGAGGCGAAGTCGCGGCTCAAGATCGAGTGGGGCTCGCAGATCCGTAGCTACGTCCTGTTCCCGTACCAGCAGGTCAACGATCACCGCACCGAGATGAAGACCTCGAACGTCGACGCGGTCCTCGACGGCGATCTCGACGAGCTGATCCGCACGCACCTGTTGCAGTCGGCGAACGCGAAGAACTGAGGCCCGCCTCGGACGCGATCGTCAGAGCGCCGCGCGCTTGATCATCGCGACCAGATCATCGGTCGACGCGGCGGCGCCGACCAGCTGCTCACCGCCGACGAACACGGTCGGCAACGACTTCACCCCCGACGAACGGGCCTCGATGGACTCCACCGCCACGCGGCCCACCGCGAGCGGCAGGTCGCGGCGGTACTGCTCCCGATCGCAGCCGGCCTTCACGGCGAGCTCTTCGCAACCCTCGGGCGTCAGCGACTCCTCGGGCGCGGTGAACAGGGCCTCGGCCATCGCGGCGCCCTTGCCCTGGCGATCCGCGCAGCAGTAGGCGAGCGCTGCCGGCATCGCGTGCGCGTGGCGTGGCAACGGCATCATGTGGCGTTCGATGCGCGCGGCGACGCCGGCCTTCGCGATCGCCTCGGTGACCTTCTCCTGCATCATCCGGCAGTACGGACACTCGAAGTCGACGACCTCGACGATGGTCACCGTGTTCGGGCGTTGCGCACGCTGGACGAACGCCGGTGTTCCGGGCGGTAGCGGGGGCGCCGCCGGCGCCTGAGACCACAGCGCGAGGCTGCCGACCACCGCGGCGAGCGCGGGTGCGATCGCCGCCGAGCGCAGCCACGTGAACCGTACGGTCCGCGCGCCGGCGAGCACCGCGGTCGCGAGCACGATCGCGGCGGGGTCCGCGATCATGCAGAGCTTGCAGAACGCACCGATCGAGAATGCCTGGAGGGCGATCAGCAGCACCGCCCAAGCGCCCCCGAGGAGCGCGAGCGCCTTGCGGAGGCGGGGCGCCTCGACGAACGCGAGCACGAGCGAGGCGACGAAGAACGCGATGCCGAGGACCGGCATCGGGATCCCGAGCGGGTGCGCCCACGCCGACGCGCGAACCGTAGCGCAGCCGCCCTCGGCGCAGAACGCGGGCACCGGCCCGAGGAAGTCGTAGAGACTCGCGATGCTCGCACCGAGGCCGACGATCGCGGCACCTATGGCAACAACGCTGCGGCGCATGGTCGGCAAACCATAGCGCGCCGGCGCGCCATTCCCGTTACTGCTTCGCGCCGGTGAAGCCGGTCGTGAACTTCAGCTCGGCGCCCACGAGCAGCGCCTGGTCGGTGCCGCTCGCCTGGCCCTTGAACAGGCAGCCGCCGGCATAGCCGACGGTGACGAGGCCTGCCTCCATCTTCGTCGCCTCCCAGCTCGCGCCGCCAGCGCCGGTGGTGGCGAGGTTCGCGTCGGCGAGCGAGTAGCCGAGCAGGGCGCAGTTGATGCCGTTGGTGACGACGCCGCCACCGAGGTAGAGGCGGAACGAGGTGCCCGCCTCGCCGATCACGCCAAACGCCTGCGTGGTCTTCACGGTGATGTTGCCGCCGCAGACCAGATCGCAGTTCGGGTTGCTGGTGTTCGCGCCACAGGTTCCCGGGGCGGGCGGGGTCAGCGCCTGATCGCACTGCGCGGCCGGCAGGTTCACCACCATCTGGTGCTGGCGGTTGATGTCGCGCTGCTCGACGACGACCTTGTTCGGCCATGCCTCGCTCGGGCACACCACGTCGGTGCGCGCGCAGTCGAGGTCGAACGTGTACGGCTTGCCGGCGTGGTTGATCGTGAAGCTGCCGCCGCTGCTGCCGAGCTCGGCGTTGTAGGTCGCGCCGCCGAGCTTGACCTCGACACCGATCATGTCGTCGTAGGCGACGTCCCAGGTGCCCCGGACGTCAGGGGCGGCGGACTGGGAGCCGGCGGCGCAGCCGTCGCCCTGAGCGCCCATGACGAAGGGGAGGGTGGGGAGAGCGAGCAAGGCGAGCTGAAGGGCTTTGAGGCGCATGGTGTCCTCTGTTTCAAAGGCTGGACCAATCGAAGCCGACGCAACATCACCAGCTTGCGCGTGGGCGCTGTCGCGGTCCACAGCGTGAACGGCCGTTCGCGGCGGCTTCTGCGACGACTACATCTCGCACACGGCGCACTGGACGTCCTCGAGATGATCACGAACGACGACGCGGACGTCTCGCCGACCATGTCAAGGCGTGGCGG
>JAYVLW010000079.1:0-3953 GCA_043759315.1 Myxococcales bacterium | reverse complement strand
GAAGGCGATCTTCGTCAACATCTTCGGCGGCATCATGAAGTGCGACACGATCGCCGAGGGCGTGATCAAGGCGGTCAAGGAGACCGGCCTCAAGCAGCCGCTCGTCGTGCGCCTCGAGGGCACGAACGTCGACCTCGGCAAGAAGATGCTCGCGGACAGCGGGCTCAACATCGTCAATGCGGCCGACATGGCCGATGGCGCACAGAAGGCCGTGAAGGCCGCGAAGGAGGCCCGCTAATGTCGGTCCTCGTCGGTTTCGATACGCGTCTCGTCGTCCAGGGCATGGGCTCGGCCGGTGCCTTCCACGCCAAGCAGATGGTCGAGTACGGCACCAAGGTCGTCGCCGGCGTCACGCCGGGCAAGGGCGGCACCAAGGTCGTCGGCCTCGAGCAGGTGCCGATCTACGACACCGTGGAGGAGGCCGTGCGGCTCCAGCACGCGAACACCAGCGTCATCTACGTGCCGCCTCCGTTCGCCGCGGACGCGATCCTCGAGGCCGCGTCGGCCGGGATCGATACGATCATCTGCATCACCGAGGGCATCCCCGCCCGCGACATGATCAAGGTCAAGTACGTGCTCGACCTCGAGTACCCGGGCGTCGTGCTCGTCGGTCCGAACTGCCCGGGCGTGATCACGCCGGGGCAGTGCAAGGTCGGCATCATGCCGGGCTACATCCACAAGCCGGGCGGCGTCGGCGTGGTGTCGCGATCCGGAACGCTGACCTACGAGGTTGTCGGCCAGCTCACGAAGCTCGGCCTCGGCCAGTCCACCGCGATCGGCATCGGTGGAGATCCGGTCAAGGGCACGGACTTCATCGACGCCCTCGCGTGGTTCGCGAACGACCCCGGCACCTCGTCGATCTTCATGATCGGCGAGATCGGCGGTGACTCCGAGGAGCGCGCGGCGCAGTTCATCAAGGACAACATCGACAAGCCGGTCGCCGCGTTCATCGGCGGCCAGACCGCGCCCCCGGGCAAGCGGATGGGCCACGCCGGTGCGATCATCTCCGGCGGCAAGGGCGCCGCGGCCGACAAGATCGCCGCGCTCAAGGCGGCGAACATCGCCGTCGCGCCGACTCCCGCCGAGATGGGTGCGACGCTCGCCAAGGTCCTCGGCTAGCGATCGACGTTCGCGCTGCCCCACGTTGCGTGGGGCGTGCTGCCGCCCCGGCCCGGGTTTCGGATACCATCCGCCCATGGGTGGTTTCCAGGCGGTTCTCCGCTCTTGGCAGGTTCTTGTCGTGTTGGTGGTGGCCGCGTGCGGTGACACCCGCGCACCATCGGGGCCCACCGGGCCCGCGTCGTCGCTCGATGACGCGCTCGCGCAGGACGGCAGCGTCCGCGTGATCGTCGGCGTGAAGACGCCATTCCTCGTCGAAGGCAAGCTCGATCCCGTCGGTCGAGCGAACCAGCGCGGGCGGATCGCGAGCGCACAGTTCGGCGCGCGGGCGCGGTTCACGGGCTACGCGGTCCGGCACCTGCACTCGTTCGGCACGCTGCCGTACATGGTGATGCGCGTCGACGATCAGGCGGCGCTCGACATGCTGCGCGCGGACCCGCAGATCAGCTCGGTGACCCCGGATCGGCTCACCGATCCGACGCTCGATTCGTCGACGCCGATCATCGGGGCTCCGCTGGCCTGGGCGGCCGGGTTCACCGGTGCCGGTCAGGCAGTCGCGGTGATCGACTCGGGCGTCATGAACAACCACGCTCACCTCGCCAGCAAGGTGATCTCGGAGGCCTGCTATTCGACCACCGACGCCGCGGCTGGTTCGACCTCGCTGTGCCCCGGTGGAGTCGACTCGTCGACCGCGGCCAACTCGGGCCTCAACTGCCCGCTCACCACCAACGGCTGCGAGCACGGCACGCACGTGGCGAACATCGCGGCGGGCGCGAACGCGCTCTACAACGGGGTCGCCAAGGGGGGAGACATCGTCGCGCTGATGGTCGGATCGCAGTTCACGACCTGCACGGGACCGCCGCCGTGCGTGCGGTTCTTCACCTCGGACCAGATCCGCGGCCTCGAGCGCGTCCTCGCCCTCAAACAGGGCGGCACGCAGATCGCGGCCGTCAACATGAGCCTCGGCGGCGGCATGAGCTCCGACCAGGCCATGTGCGATCTCGACAACGCGGCGCAGAAGACCGCCATTGACAACCTCAGGTCCGCCGGCGTCGCGACCGTGATCGCGAGCGGCAACAACGGGTTCACGACGGCGATCTCGTCGCCCGGCTGCATCTCGACCGCGCTGTCCGTAGGCGCCACCAACGACGCCGACGGGGTGGCCAGCTTCTCGAACTCTGTCGGGTTTCTCGGCGTGCTCGCACCGGGCGTCAACATCACCTCGGCTATCCCGACCACCACGACCTCGGTCGCCACGTTCGACGGCACGTCGATGGCCACGCCGCACGTCGCCGGCGCGATCGCGGTGATCCGCAGCGCTCTCCCGGCGGTGAGCGTCGACGACATCTTCGATGCGCTGAAAGCGACGGGCACGCCGGTCACCGATGGCCGCAACAGCATCACGAAGCCGCGCATCAACGTGCTCGCGGCGATCCAGTACATCCAGAACGCGGTCATGCCGGTCACGTTCTCCCCGCCCGCTGGCGTGTACGCCACGCCCCAGTCGATCGCACTGGCCTCGGCTACGCCTGGCGCGTCGATCTACTACACGACCGACGGCTCGGATCCCACGCAGAGCTCCACGCCCTACACCGCACCGATCTCGATCCCCGCGACGACGCTCGTCACGATCAAGGCGAAAGCGTTCAAGGCGGGCGGCCAGCCATCGCCGATCACCACGGCTGCCTACGACGTCGGCGGCGTGATCGCGACGCCGGTGATCACCCCGGCCGGTCAGACCTCACCGTTCCCGATCAGCGTCGTGATCACCGCTCCGACCGCGAACACCACCTTGCACGTGACGACCGACGGCTCGACGCCGACCAGCGCCTCGCCGACGTACACGGGGCCGATCGAGCTCCAGAACCAGACCACGCGCACCGTCAAGGCGATCGCCACGCGCATGGGCTGGACCGACTCGGCCGTCGCCTCCGCGACCTACGTGATCACCGACACCGTCGAGATCCCGTCGTTCAGTCTCCCGGGCGGCACGTACACGTCGGCGCAATCGCTCGTCCTCTCCACCGGTACGGTCGGCGCACAGCTCCGGTTCACGACCGACGGTTCCCCCGCGACCACCGCATCCACGCTGTACACCGGCCCGATCCCGCTCGCGTCCGGCACCACCCAGGTGATCCGTGCGCGTGCGTTCCTCGCGACGTGGGGCGATTCACAGGAAGCGATGGCCACCTACACGATCACCGGGACCGTCGCGATGCCGACCGCGACGCCTCCGGGTGGAACGTTCTCGACGCCTCAGGCGGTCTCGCTCGCGGTCACCACGCCCGGCGCGACGATCCGCTTCACCACCGACGGCTCGCCGGCGACCGCGGCCTCGCCCGTATACTCGGGGCCGATCGCCGTCGGCGCGGCATCCACCGTGACGGTGCGTGCCCGCGCGTTCCTCGCGACCTGGGCCGACTCGGCCGAGCTGAACGAGACCTATGACGTGACGGGCGTCGTCGCGACGCCGGTGCTCTCGCCGCTCGGCGGCACGTTCACGAACCCGCAATCGGTGACCATCACGAGCGCCACCGTGGGAGCGACGATCCGCTACACCCTGGACGGCTCGGCGCCGACCGGCTCCTCGACGGCATACACCGGCGCGATCGCCGTGCCCGCCGAGGCGACGGTGATGATCCGCGCGAAGGCGTTCAAGGCCCAGTGGACCGACTCCGGCGAGGCGAGTGGCACGTACACCGTGGCGTGCACCCGTGCCGCGCCGACGGTGACGATCGCGCCCGCGGCGCAGACCGGCGCGCCGTCGACGCTTCTCGGCTACGTCGCCGCGATCACGAACAACAACAACGCGGGCTGCCTCGCCGCGACCTTCG
>JAYVLW010000078.1:0-3804 GCA_043759315.1 Myxococcales bacterium | reverse complement strand
GCCTGACTTCAAGACCGCCGTCGATGCGAAGTCGTTCGAGTTCGACGAGAAGAGCGTGAAGAACTACCGGATCGTCGACGCCGACCAGCAGAAGGAAGGTGCCGGTGGCGGCGAGCCCACGCTGATGCCGGCACCGACTCCCGAGAAGATCGCGCCGCGAAAGTGAAGCGCGCGGTTCTCGCCCTCCTGGTGCCCACGCTGGCCGCCGCGCAACCGGCGGCGCCGACGCCCGCGCAGTCACTCGCGAAGGTCGAGGCGACCTATGCGAAGGCGACAGAGATCGCGGGCTCGTTCACGCAGATCCAGCTCAACGCGACGTTCGGCACCACCACGCTCTCTGGCGGGACCTTCGAGGTCGCGAAGCCTGACAAGCTTCGGTTCGACTACGTGAACAAGAAGCAGAAGCCCGACAAGTCGTTCGTGTTCGATGGCACCACGCTGTGGATCGAAGTGCCGATGAACCGCCGGGTCACGAAGACGGCCGCGAGCACGAGCGCCTTGCCCGCTGCCATTGGCTTTCTGGCGAATCCCGGCCAGCTCGCGAAGGACTTCACGATCGCCGCGCCGGCGAACAAGAACCACCTCGTCCCTGGAAACATCGTCCTCGAGCTCACGCCGAAGCAGCCGTCCGCCGTCTACAAGGCGATCCAGCTCGTGATCGATCCAGCCACGTGGACCGTGCCTCGCTCGATCGTGTATGCGCCGAGCGGAGACTCGATGACCTACGAGCTCGTCGGCGTGAACCTCGCCGCGAAGCTGCCGGCGAACCGGTTCGCGTACGTCGCGCCGAAGGGCTACCAGGTCGTGATCGTCGGCTCGAGCGCGACACCAGCGACCCGGCCGAAACCGCCCACCACCCCGCCGAAGCGCCCGTAGCGACCTACACGCGGCCGCGCGTACACTTCAGGGATGCGATCCGCACTCGCCCTGCTGGTCGTCGCGAGCTGTGGCTTCCAGGTCCCGGGGGGAACCGCCGCGAGCGACGCGCGCGACGACGGTCGCTCCGGCGAGGGCGGCCCATCGCAGCATCGCCGCGTGCTCGTGGTGACGACCGGCGCGGTGCACCCCGACAAGGGCTACGCTGGCTACACGGTCCGTCTCGTCGTGAAGCGCGCGGACCTCACCGGCATCGCCACGGATTGCGCCGACGTGCGCGTGATGCACGGCAGCACGGCGCTCGCGCGACACGTCGCGCGCTGCGACACCGACGTCGATCTCCGGTTCGCGCTGCCCGCCGACCTTCCCAACGCCTCCGCGTGGCGCGAGGTCGCGCTCGTCTACGGCGAGGGCGGCTCCGCTCCGCCGGGATCGCCGCTCGGAACGAGCGTGTATCTGTGGTGGGACGACGCGAGCAGCGATCTCACGGCGGCGTACGTGCACGGCCGGATGGATCAATGGCTGTCGACCGGCCACGACGACTCGCTCGCGTGGAACGCCACCGGCTACTACACGTACGACACGCAGGACGACTCGCAATCCGGCTATCGCCGCGCCGTCGCCGAGCGCGATGTGCTCGCCGAGGCCGCTTGGTTCCACACGGGTTGCTACCCGAACAACATGCAGTCGGGTCTGTGCGTGCGTGGCATCAGCTTGTCGGGAAGCGGCGCGAACGAGCTCTCGGATCACTACTACTGCAGCTCGCGCGCGCAGAACCCGACGTGCGGGAACGCCGACCAGGGCATCTACGACGGCGACATCGTCAAGACCGACAACGAGATCCTCGCGTTCAACAACCCGACCGATCCGCCGCCGATCGTCACGATGCAGTGGCGCACACAAGCGCTCGCCGCGTTCGGAGCCGGGCCGACGAAGCTGCGGTTCTGGGACGCCGACGCGAGCTGGCCCGACCTCGGGTTCCCACCACCGACCGCGCTCCTCGCGAGCGGGATCGACGCGACCGACTACACCGGCCGCGGCTTCGCCGGGATCATGACGGCGCAGGACGCCGCTCGCGTGCGGAACATCCTGATCCGGCGCTACGTCGAGCCCGAGCCGGTCGTGACGTACGAGACCGAGGACGCTCCCTGATCCTCGCAACGGTCCGCCCCAGTTCGTGCATCATGTGCGCGTGCTCCACAAGGTCACCGCGAACGGCGTGAAGTTCGGCTACCTCGAGCAGGGCACCGGTCCGCTCGTGCTGCTGGTCCACGGCTTCCCCGACACGGCCCACACCTGGGACGCCTCGATGGCGGCGGTCGCCGGCGCTGGGTTCCGCGCGGTCGCCCCGTTCACGCGCGGCTACCTCCCGACCGAGGTGCCCACCGACGGGAAGTACGATACCGACACGCTCGGTGCCGACGTCGTCGCGTTGATCGCCGCGCTCGGCGAGCAAGCGGCGATCGTCGTCGGCCACGACTGGGGCGCGAGTGGAGCGTACGCCGCCGCGGCGATGGCACCGGAGAAGGTACGGCTGCTGATCACCCTCGCGATCCCGCACCCCGCGGCGATCCGACCGACGCCGCGCCTCGCGTGGACGATGCGCCACTTCCTCACGCTGCGCGGCACGAACGCTGCGGCGAAGGTCCGCGCGAACGACTTCGCGCTCGTCGATACGCTCTGGCACCGCTGGTCGCCGGCATGGAAGACGATCCCGCGCGACGAGACCGCGCACGTCCGCGCGGCGTTCGCGGATCCGGCGTGCCTCGAGGCCGCGCTCGGCTACTACCGCCAGCTCACGGTGCGGTTGCCCGCGTCGCTGAAGAAGACCATCACGGTCCCCACCGTCGCCTTCGCCGGCGAGCACGACAACATCTCGCCGCGCGTGTACGAGAAGGCGCGGCACCTGTTCGAGGCCTCGTACGAAGTGGTCCAGGTACCGGGCGGTCACTTCATGCACCGCGAGCATCCGGATCACTTCATTCCGGAGCTCGTGCGCGTGCTCCGCGCGAAAGGTGCGCAGCGATACGGCGCCGTCGAAGCGTAGTCGACGAGCTCGCTCGGGGCCTTCTGGACATCGAGCTCGCCGGCCATGCGGTCGAGGATCGCGATTGCACGCCATTCGCGCATCGCCGCGCGCACCCGTGCGATGATCGCACCATGGCGGAGCGGCCGCTTCTGATCTTCGTCAGCGATATCCACCTGACCGATCGCCTTCACGGCAACGCGGTCAGCAAGGCGGATCAGTTCTCACGGTTCTGGGACCGCATCCAGGTCGCGCGCGGCAAGCGACCGGCGCGGCTGTGCGTGGTCGGCGACCTGTTCGATCTCGTGCGTTCGCCGTCGTGGTTCGAGGGACGGCATCGTCCGTATCACGGCGCATCCACGAACGGCGTGGTCAAGAACGTCGAGCAGATCGTCGACGAGACCCTGAAACGCGAGGCGCCGTTCTTCGCTGCGATCCGGAAGCAAGTCGAGAGCGGAGCGCTCGAGGTCGACTACGTCGTCGGCAACCACGATCGGCTGCTGCTCACCGCCCCGAAGGCCCGCGAGGCGATCGCGCGCGCGCTCACCGGCAAGGCCAACCTCGACCTCCACAAGGTGATCGAGTACCCCGACCACGGCGTGATCGCATATCACGGCAACGTCGGTGACCCGATCAACGCGAGTCCCGATGGCGATGCGACGATCGGCGACGCGATCGGCTCCGAGCTGATCCTCAAGTTCCCGCGCAAGCTGCGCGCGCTCGTCGGCGAAGATCACCCCGGCGTCGAGGAGGTTGACGACATCGACGACGTGCGTCCGGTGTACGCGGTGCCGGCCTGGGTGCGCCAGCAGAGCGTGATGCGCAAGGAGCTGATCCGCCCGATGAGCCAGGTGTGGAGCGAGGTGGTCGACGAGTTCCTCGCGAACGAGTTCGTGCGCGAC
>JAYVLW010000077.1:0-3769 GCA_043759315.1 Myxococcales bacterium | reverse complement strand
GCAGCTGATCCTCGCGGTGGCAGTCCTCCTCGGCTTCGTTGGCTGCGATGGCAACAACACCGTCAACGACTGCCCGGTCGGCGCACTCGGCTGCGCGTGCACGGGCGGTGGGGGCTGCGACACTGGCCTATCCTGTGATCCGGTGGACATGCGCTGCGAGCAGACCGGTGGATGCGCATGCGACACGTCCGCGTCGTGCCAATCGAGCTGCGCGTGCGATCCGGACTGCGGCGCAGGCTGCTCGTGTGACACGTCGTCGAGCTGCCAGGCGGGCTGCGCGTGCGATGCCGACTGCGGTGGGCCGGCCGCTGCGGATCCGGTGTGCACGGGCCCGATCGATGGCTGCTGGCAGACGTGCATCGCGAACCACACACCGACGTCGACGTGCGCGTCGAGCTGCGCGATCGGAAACGGCGTGGGTTGCTACGCGCTATGCAACGCGAACAACACCCCCACGTCGACCTGCCGCTCGACCTGCGGCGTCGCGACGGCCACTGCGGAGCGTGGCTGCTACGGGACGTGTATCGACAACGCGACCCCGACCTCGACCTGTCGCTCGACGTGCGGGAGCACGGGCGCGTGCGGCGAGGACGGCTGTTATGCGGTCTGCATCGCAAACGCCACCCCGACCTCGACCTGCGAGTCGACCTGCGGAACCACGACCGGGCTCGGGGAGAACGGCTGTTATCAGACCTGCATCGCGAACAACACACCGACGTCGACGTGTCGCTCGACCTGTGGAAGCGACACGTTGTGCGGGGATCGCAGCTGCTATGACGTCGCGGTCCACAACCTGACGCCGACCTCCACGGCGGCGTCGACCTGCGGCGTCGATACCTCGTGCGGCAAGGTCGGCTGCTACGACGCCTGCATCGCCAATCACACCCCGACGTCGACGTGTCGCTCGACGTGCGGCTACTCGACGGAGCTGTGCATCAACTGCGGCGTTGCAGAGTCTCCGCGCGATGCATGCTTCCGCGTGTGCACGGCGAACTCGACCCCGACGTCGACCTGCGCGAGCACCTGCCAGTAGGCGCTCGTCTCAGCTCGCGCTTGCGAAGGGCTAACTCGGTAGCCCGAGCTCGCGCCAGCGGGCCATGCCGCCCGCGAGGTTCGCGCAGCGTGCGATGCCGGCGGCGCGCAGGATCACGGTGCCCATACCCGAGCGCTTCCCGGTCTGACACACGACGACGATCGGGCGCTCGGTCGCCACCTCGGCCACGCGCGCGCGCAGCTCGTCGAGCGGGATGGCTTGTACGCCGTCGAGGTGACCGAGCTCGCCGTCTAGCTCGGCGGCGCCGCGCACGTCGAGCACGTGCACGTCGGCGCGATGCTGTGCGACCCACTCCGGCGCGATCTCCTGGAGGCCCGCGTAGGTCCGGACCACCGGTCCCCATGCGGCGGTGGGCGCAGGCGGCGTCTCCGGTTCGCCGGCGCGGAGGTTCGCGGGCACGGCGAGTGCGATCTGTTTCGGGTGGGGCAAGCCGAGGTTCGTCATGTAGCCGACGAAGTCCTCCTCGCGGGCACCGCCGCCGATCCGCGGATTGTACCGGCGCTCCTCGCCGATCGTACTCGACGTGCGACCGTCGTAGTCGTGCCCGGGGTAGACGATGCAGTCGTCGGGCAGCGTGAACAGCTGGTCGTGGATCGAGCGGTAGAGCTGGTGGGCGTCCCCTTGCTGGAAGTCCGTGCGACCCGCGCTACGCACCAGCAGCGCGTCACCGGTGAACACCATCGACCGATCCGCGCCGACGAACGACAGGCATCCGGCGGTGTGCCCCGGCGTGGCTCGCACCTCGAGAGCGGAGTCGCCGAACGCGACGGTGTCACCGCCGGCGAGTGGAACGTCGACGTTCGCCGCGCCGTACGCCCCAGCGAGTGCGATCCGGCTGCCAAGCGCGTGCCGCATCAGCCATGCCCCGGTGACGTGATCGGCGTGGACGTGCGTGTCGAGTGTGAAGCGCAGCGACAGGCCGAGCTCGTGGATCAGGGCCGCATCGCGCGCGTGCTGCTCGAACACGGCGTCGATCAACACCGCCTCCCGCGTTCGCAGATCCGCGAGCAAGTAGCTGTACGTGCTCGAGACCTGATCGAAGAGCTGCCGCACCACCATCGGCCTACGGTACAACGACGGGCCCACCGTTCCTGGCCGGTGCCGAGCGTCGCGGCCGTGCACGCGGCGGTCCCGCTATCCAGCCCTGCCGGAACTATCGGCGTTCAGCGCAATAATCTTGGAATACTCGAAACTCGGCGCGAGGCCGGTCACTCCCGCGTGATCCCCGTCGAGTGCTGCGCTAGGTTCCTCGCCACACAAGGGAGGACACCATGGGTTTCTTTGGCGATCTCAAGAACAAGATCACGGGCGGCGCGGCGACGGTTCACATCCAGGTCCCGCAGGTTCGTCGCGGCCAGGCCGCGACCGTGAAGATCGAGGCGACGGCGAAGGCGAACGGCAAGGTCGCCTCGGTGTACCTGGTCGTCCGTGGCACCGAGAGCTGCGAGTTCAAGCACAACGGTGAGACCGTTCGCAACTCGCACGTCAGCTACGAGAACAAGATCACCCTCGCCGGCGCGTCGGAGATCCAGGCCGGCCAGGTCTACAACTGGGAAGGCGTGGTCGAGCTGCCCGGCAACACGCACCCCACGCTCGGCGGCAAGCTGATCGACCACAAGTGGGAGATCATGGCGGGCCTCGACATGCCGGGTAACGATCCGGACTCCGGCTGGCAGACCCTGAGCGTTTCGTAGTTCGATCCGCGCTTGGCGAAGCTCGGTAGCGAGGTCGCGAGCGCGATCGAAGATGAGGTGCGGCGGCCCGATTTCGGGCTGCGCGTCATCATCATCTGGAAGCTGGTCAAGGGCGTGATCCTCATCGGATTGGGGATCACGGCCTTGCTGCTCCGGCACCACGATGTTCACGCCCTGGGTGTCGAGCTCGTCGAATGGATGGGCATCGACCCGGCGCGACCGAGCGTCGAGAAGTGGCTCGACAAGCTGCTCTCGCTGACGCCCGGCAACATCGCGGGCCTCGGCATCGGCGCGTTCGCCCTCGCCATCGTGATGCTCGTCGAATCGTGGGGCCTGCATCGCCGTCGGGTGTGGGCCGAGTGGTTGACGGTGATCGTCACTGCATCGCTGATCCCGCTCGAGATCCATCACCTCATCGTGCGACCGAGCGCGGGCAAGGTGATCACGCTCGTGCTGAACGTCGCGATCGTGGTGTACCTGTTGCGCCATCGCTGGCTGTTCCTGCCCGGGCGGATCGGTCGGTGGTGGAAGCACCGTAACGCGCGCTAGTCACCGAGGAGCGGGATCGGCTGGCTCGCCGCGAAGGCCGCGAGGTCGGCCCGGGCGGCCTCGAGCAGCGGACTGCCGAGGGCCTCGTACGCATCGCGGCGCTGCACGAGCACGTCGCGCGTCCATGGCACGAACGGCTCGATCGGCGCGAGCGCGGCCGCGAACGCCGGTGCGCCTGCGATCCATGCGACGTGCAGCTGGGTGGCGATCCGGCGCTCTTCGGCGGCGTACAGCGCGAACGGGAGCGAGAGCGCCTGGGCGAGCTGACCGGCGCGCGAGCGATCGGCCGCTGCGACCTGACGCACGAGCGAGAGGGCGCGATCGATCACACCGGGATCGACGAACGGATCACGGCGCAGTGCGGTGAAGCCTGCGGCGAGGGAGGACGCGGCCGCTGCGAACCTGCGCCGGGCCGCGTCGAGTCGCGCTCGCACGAACGCGGCCTCGGCGGGGCGCAGCGCGGCGATGCCGG
>JAYVLW010000076.1:0-5239 GCA_043759315.1 Myxococcales bacterium | reverse complement strand
GGCGATTCCCTATTCGTGGACGGGCGCGCTCCCCGGCGTGTCGAAGCTGCTCGCGAGCGGCACGCGCGGCACCGACGGCATCTACCGCGACGCCGCCGGGGCCCCGCTCCCGTTCACCCGGGTCGGCGACCTGGTGCTGTTCCCGCGCCACGTCGGTGCGCTCGCCGAAGATCGCGGCACGATCGGGGTGCTCGATGATCAGGACATCATGATGCACACACTGTTCGATTCGCCGAAGGCACAGGCGATCGCGGACTCGGGCTACGCCGACAGGCCGGTCGAGGTCCGGCGGTTCAGACCAGATCTTCGTCGGGGTCGATGATCATGCTGACGATGCCGTTCGCGAGCGGCGGATAGATCGCCGTCGAGCCCGCGGGAAGTAGCTGGCTCTGCTCGTCGACGTGCGCGATCTGATCGATCGACATCGGCCGCACGATCAGCGTCAGCTGCCCGCCAGCGGCGAGCGCCTTCTTCGCATCCGTGTCGGTGGTGACCTGCGCGCCGGCCAGGAACTTCTGCACGAACATGTGCTCGATGACGACCGGATCGAGCTTCGCCATCGTGCGGTGCACCACGGCGCCTTCGTGCACGGGGCTGATATCCGGCGAGAGCGTGAGCTTCCACGCATCCGCCTCGCCCGAGAACACCGCGACAAACGCGGGCTGGTGCGCGACCGACTCACCGAGCGCGGACGTCAGCTTCACCACGTCGCCGGCCGCACCCGCGAGCTTCTCGATGATGAAGTACTTCTTCGCCGCGGCGAGCACGTCGGCGCTCTTCGCGGTGACGCCCTTGATGATCTTGTGACGCGCTGCTGCGACCAGCCCCTGATCCTCGAGTGGGACCACGCAGAACAGGCCATAGTTGACCGACGAGTACATCACCGGCTCCTGCTTGGCCACTTGCTCCGCCTGGTACGCGAGCATCGCCTCGTACTGATCGTGCCCGTCGAGCAGGTGGAGCTTCTTCGGTGTGACATACGCGCGCAGCTTGCCGATCACCTCGGCGTCGTTGACGCGCCAGAGCGTGTGGTGCACGCCGTCGGGCGTGGTGGTCTTGAGCGTCGGCGTGGTGCTCTCCGCACGGCGGAAGAACCGATCGATCTCGCCGGCCGAGTCGCGGATGCCCGCGAACGCGAACGCCGTGTGCGCGTGGTTCGCGCGGATCGCGGCGATCGCGGCGCTCCGCTCGGCCTCGCTGGTCTCCTCGTGCGGTCGCACCATGCCTTCGGAGTACGGCGACAGCCGCACGGCACACACGAACGACTTGCGGACGAACGTGCGGCTCGGCCCCGGAAACATCTCGTGGCAGCGATACACCGCGCGTCCCGGATCGCGGACGAGCGTCCCAGCCTCGAGTCCCTTCACGAGATCGACAGGCTTGGAGACCACGTCTGCGACCTTCGATGCCGGGGGCAGCACCCCACGGAATCCAGCGATATGCGGCATACGCTGACGTTACTACAGCCGCGCGCCGAGCCGTGGTCGCGTGCCGATGTCCCGGCGGACCTGCTTGCCGGCGAGCTCGATCCGATCGACCGCCGCGTACGCCTTGGCGCGCGCCTGCTCGACGGAGACGCCGAGCGCGGTCACGCCGAGCACCCGCCCACCTGCCGAGACCACGCCCGCCGCGGTCCGCGCGGTGCCCGCGTGAAACACCACCGCATCGACCACCCCGTCGAGCCCGCCGATCAGGTCGCCCGTCCGCACGGCGCCTGGATAGCCGGCGGCCGCGACCACCACACAGACCGCCACCCGTGGATCCCAGCCGAGCTCGCCCTTCGGCATCTCGCCCCGCGCCGCACCGAGCAGCACGGCTCCGAGATCGCCGCGCATGCGCGCCATGATCGGTTGCGTCTCCGGATCGCCGAACCGGCAGTTGTACTCGAGGAGCCAGGGCGTCCCCGCCGCGTCGACCATCACGCCCGCGAACAGCACCCCACGGTACGCGATGCCATCCGCCGCGAGCCCGGCCACCGTCGGCTCGAGGATCTCCGCCTTGATGCGCGCGACCACGTCGTCGCTGACCCACGACGGTGACACGGTGCCCATCCCGCCGGTGTTCGGGCCGGTGTCGCCGTCGAAGATCGTCTTGTGATCTTCGGCCGCCGGCAGCACCTCGAGCCGAACTCCGTCGGTCAGGGCGAGCACGCTGACCTCGCGACCGATGATCCGCTTCTCGACGATCACCCGCGCCCCTGCCTCGCCAAACCGCCGCGCCTCGAGCATGTCCCGCGCCGCCGCCCGCGCCTCCCCGGCATCCGCTGCGACCACCACGCCCTTCCCCGCCGCGAGCCCATCCGCCTTCACCACCACCGATCCGAGCCGGTCGATCGCCGCATCCGCCTCGGCCACGGTGGCGACCACCGAGAACGGCGCCGTCGGGATGCGATGGCGCGCGAAGAACTCCTTGCTGAACGCCTTGCTTCCCTCGAGCTGCGCGCCCCGGGCGCCCGGCCCGAACGTGGGGAGTCCCTTGGCCCGCAGCTCGTCCGCGAGCCCGGCCACGAGGGGCGCCTCGGGGCCCACCACGACGAGATCCACGCGCTCTCCGAGCGCGAGCTCGACCAGCTTCGCGTGCTCGTCGACCTTGATCGGATGACACCGCGCGAGACCCTCGATCCCCGGATTGCCGGGAGCAGCGATCGCCTCGTGCCCCCCTTCGGTGAGGCGATACACCAGGGCGTGCTCGCGGCCGCCGCTGCCGACGACGAGGATCTTCATGCGCCCAATCTAGCCGTGTTGTCGGGGGCTTCCAAGCGCGGCACGCAACCGCGCGCGCCACGTGTCGATACGCGCACCATGCCCAAGCTCTCGACGCTCCCGAGGCACTCGCCGATCCCGGACCCCGCCGCCGTCTGGGGCTCGTTCGCTCCGACCACCGCCGCCGCCGCTCCAGCACCGATCGGTCCCCAGCTTCCGAAGGCCGGCGTGATCGCGTCGGTCGTCCTCGCCGGCCTTCCGCCTGGTGCTCACGCTGTTCGCGATCGCCGGCTGGATCTACACGCATCATCAGCTCGCCGAGATCTCGCGCGGCAAGCGCAGCGCTGACGGACGCACCACGATCGAGATCGCGCGCGCGGTCTGCGTGTTCGTCACCTTCATCGCGACCACGCTGTTCATCGTTCTCGCCGCGAACGTCATGGGTCGCTGAGGGTTGCACCGCAGCGCAGGGGCATTACGCTGGTCCTCATGCTCCCGGTGCTGCGACAGCTCGAGCTCGCGGGGATCGAGGCCCCGCTGGCCGCGCGTCGGCTGACGAAGCGCAGCGCCGCCTGGCTCGTGGTCTACCTCGCGGCGGCCGCGTCGACCCTCGGCATCGTCGCCTACCTCGTGGTCTCGAACCGTGAGCGGATGATGGACGCGGTGATGAGCTACGTGCTCCCCGCGGACTGGAAGGTCGCAGCGAAGTTCCTGGTCACGAAGGTGTTCGCGCAGCAGGAGCAGGCGGTGATCACGAACGCCGCGCTCTCGATGAGCCTGATGATCGTGACGATCACGCTATTCCCGCTCAAGGAGAAGGTCTCGGCGACGCTCGAGGAGGACGCCCGGCTGCTCAGGGAGCCGTTCGACGAGCACCCGCTGTGGTTCGAGGCGTGGGAGGAAGCGAAGCTCTTCCTCGGGATGCTGGTCGCGCAGGGCACGATCTTCTGGATCGGCTACTCCGACGATCCTGTCCGCCGCAACATCGCGCTCGTGCTCTCGTACCTCGTCCTGTTCGCCGGCGTCGGCCTCGACTTCCTGTCGCCGATCCTGCAGCGCCATCGCCAGCGCTACTCGGTGATGATGAAGTCGTTCGCCGCGAACTTCGTGCTGGTGTTCGTGTTCGGCGCGATCTTCGCGCTGCCCGCGATCATCACGGCGCGGGTCACGGCGGCGCACACCGACTGGAGCGCGAGCACCCAGCTCGGGTTCGCGTTCGGCGCGCAGGTGCTCGGCATCGCCGCGGCCGCGATCGGCGGCACGGTGGCCGGCGCGCCGGTCCTCGCCGATGCCAAGACGCGGACGCGCTCGCGCCTGCCTACCCGGATCGCGATGTGGCTGATCTTCCTGTCGCTTGCAGCGTGGAACGCACACAGGTTCGTCATCCTCGGGCGCTCGATCAACCACAAGACGCAGATCCTGAAGTGCGACTACGACGTGGACTGGAGCAGCTTCTCCGCCGACGTGCCGAGCGCCTACGAGCTCGCGATGGCGATCAACTCCAACACGATCACGGTCGGCATCCACTTCGACGTCGCGATCACGAACCCGACGGCGGTCGATGTCGAGATCGAGGACAACCGGCTCGAGCTGCGGCAGAGGGATCAGCTGGTCGCGCAGACCCAGCTACCGCGCGTCCACGTCCGGCCCGGCACCACCGAAAGGGTGACCGTCAAGCTGCCGCTCAGCATCAAGCCGTCCCAGGCGCTGCGGATCCGCGAGCTCGTCACCACCAAGGACTGGGCGCTGACCTTGTGGTTGCACGTGGATGAGGATTGGGACTTCCCGATCTATCTGCTGGGCGAGCGCTGAGCCGCCGCCAAGACGGTTCGTAGCTCGGCCGCGTGAGCCGCGTCGGGAGCGCAAGTACCGGCGACAGTGCGCAGCTATGAGATCACGCGCGTCACGCCGGGAAAGCCGTCGAATCCCGAGTCGAAGCTCATGATGCGTTCGACGCTGTGGGCCTCCATGGTCGCGAGATGGATCGCGTCGCGCGCGGAGAGTCGTGTCGATCCAAGAACGATGGTCTTCGCGCGCTCGACAGCCCTGACATCCACAGGGAACACCTCCTCCACAACCCCGAGCAGCGCATCGAATGCGGGTTGAATCGCATCTCGCCGCCCGATCGCAACGTATCGATGAAGGATCTCCTGCAGTACCTCAGCATCGGTGACCAACCGGATCCCTGCTGCGATGCACCTCTCGAGCGCCCGTTGCGCGTCGATCTTGTGTGGATGCTGACTGCCGACGAGGTACATTGGAACGTTCGAGTCGACGAGGATCACGTCGGTTCCACTCGATATCCGGCTTCGATCTCACCGAGCATCTGGTCGATGTCCGCCGTTGGAAACTCGTTGCCGACTGCCGCACGAACGACCTGAAGCTTCTTGGTGGGCGAGCCGACCGGCTCGGCAAGGCGAGCCGCTCGCAGGGATTGGCGAACCCACTCCGACAGCGACACGTTCCGCGAGCGGGCGGCACGCTCGATGTCTCGCATCTCCTTGTCGTCCAACACGACCTGCAGCCGCTTACTCATC
>JAYVLW010000075.1:0-3443 GCA_043759315.1 Myxococcales bacterium | reverse complement strand
GCCCCCGGATTCTCCACGAAGCTCTCCACCGGTGTCGAGATCACCGGGAATGCTGACGGTATCGAGCACGCCTTGCTCGCGTTCGTCCAGGACACTGCCCGGGCCGTCGACAAGACCTCCTGGTTCGAGTTCGATCGGCTCGTGTTCGAGACCGGGAAGGCCACCCTCGACGCTGACAAGTCGAGGGAGCAGCTCGCGAACGTCGATGCGATCCTCGCGGCCTACCCCGCCGTGCGCCTCAAGATCGGCGGCTACACCGACAACACTGGCAAGGCCGAGGATAACCAGCGCCTGTCTCAGCAGCGCGCCGAGATCGTTCGCGCGGCGCTGGTGGCAGGTGGCGTCAAGGCCGACCGCCTCGAGGCGGAGGGGTACGGCGCCGGGAACCCGGTATGCCCGGCGAACGATTCGGACGCGTGCCGGGCGAAGAACCGGCGCATCGCGGTTCGCGTCACCGCGAAGTAAACCCCCCAGCGCGCGAGCGGCCCTCAGCGTACGAGCGGCCCTCGGTCCGCCCGATGGCGCTATGCTGCATGCATGAAGATTCCGGCCGAGCCGAAGGTCATCCTCCGCAGTTGCCGCGACTACGACCCGGAGCGGATCCGCACGATCATCCGCGAGGGCCTCGAGGAGCTCGGGCTCCGGCCGTTCGGTCGCACGCTCGTCAAGCCGAACCTGGTCGCCGCGGGCCCGCTGTTCCCGTACGCGTACACCCGGCCGGAGTTCGGCGAAGGCGTGCTGCGCGCGCTCCGCGACGTCGGCGGCTCGGCGATGACCGAGCTGGCGGCGGGCGAGCGCTGCGGCATCACGGTGCCGACGCGCGTGGCGATGCGCGAGTCGGGCTGGGACGCGATGCTGAAGAAGGTCGACGTCAAGCGCTACTGCTTCGAGGAAGAGCAGCAGGTCGAGATCCCGATCTCGCACCCGAACCGGCTGCGCGACTACCTGTTCACGCCCGAGCCGATCGCGCGCGCGGACTTCTTCGTCAACTGCCCGAAGTTCAAGGCGCACCCGTGGACCACGGTGACGTTCTCCCTCAAGGCGTACATCGGCATCCAGGATGATCGTCACCGGTTGATCGATCACGATCACAAGCTCAACGAGAAGATCGCCGACCTCCAGCACATCATCCAGCCATCGTTCATCGCGATCGACGCGATCACCGCCGGCGAAGGCCGCATGCTCACGCCCACGCCGTTTCCGCTCGGCATGATCATCATGGGTAACAGCCAGGTCGCGTTCGATGCAGTGTGCTGCAACATCATCGGCGTCGATCCGAACACCGTCGACCACATCCGCCTCGCAGCGGAGCACGGTTTCGGCACCACGGATCTGTCGAAGATCAAGATCACCGGCGACGTCACGCTCGCCGAGGCGAAGGCACGCGCGAAGGGCTTCAAGGTCGGCCTGATCCGCGTCGAGAAGTACTTCGAGGGCACGAACATCACCGCGTACGCCGGCCCGCCGCCGGAGTCCGAAGCCGGCGACTACTGCTGGGGCGGTTGCCCGGGCGCGATCGAGGAGGCCATCGAGATCCTCCGCGTGTTCGACAAGGACACTGACAAGAAGCTGCCGCACATGCACGTGGTGTTCGGCAAGTACGCCGGCGACATCGATGCAAAACCGGGCGAGAAGGTGATCTTCATCGGTGACTGCGCGGACTGGAAGGGTCAGCTCGCGGGGAAGCCGGTGGAGATCAAGAATATCTACAAGGATCGCAGCACGCTCGACCCACACACCGCGAAGCACGAGGACATCTTCGCGAAGCTCGCGTCCGCGAAGTCGAAGCTCGCGGGAGATGTGATCCGCCTCGAGGGCTGCCCGGTCTCGGTCGCCGAGCAGGTGCTCGCGCTCGTCGGTGTGGCGCCCGGGGTGAAGAACCCGTACCTCGATCGCTCGAACATGCTCACGTTCACGCGCGCCTACCTCGGATGGAAGGCACGCGTCACGCTCAACAAGTTGCAACGCAAGCGCTACCAGGCGAACGGCACGTTCCAGGGCCGCGGTCAGGCCGCGCCGGAGCTCGTGTGATCTCGCCCGGCTTCATCTGTGCCCGGCCACGATCGCGGGGGTTGCGGCGCACTCTGTCCTACACGCGGGCGCGACGTTCACGCGCGGAGAGAACGGGCGCGAGGCGCGCGCGCGTGGATAATGGAGGGGTGCTGTGGAATCAGGCAAGAGAGCTGCCGACCGCGACGGTCCTGCGCGCACCACATTCGACGATGGGGCGCGCGCTCGGAGGTCTGTCGCGCTGGATCGCTCTGCGCTGGACCTGGCTCCGACCGCGCACCGTGCCTGCCCTCGTCGCGCTGCTCGGGATGTTCGCGATGCTGAACGCGGTGAACTATCTGTCGCGCCCGCCCGCGGCCGCGATCCGGCTCGCGGATCAACCGAACACCGACGTCCAGCCGGCCTACGGATTCCACATCAAGCTCGTCCTCCGGCAGTAGCGACGCTCAGAGCGACGCTAACCCCGTTCTGGGCTGGGGTTAGTTCGCGGGGAGGAACACCTCGTCGGCCTTGACCACGATGTCCTTGTCCGACATGCCGGCGGTGAGCTCGACCGGGCCGCCATTCTTCGACGTGAGGACCACGACGCGAGTCGCCGCGAGAGGAAACACCTCCGGCCCTCCTTTGAGCTGAACGGTGGCAGCCTCGTAGTCGATCCGCAGCACGGTGCCCATGGTCCACGCGGAGAGGCCCTCGCGCTCGGAGGCCGGCAGCTCCTCGAGCACGGCGACGAGGCGGCCCTCGGCCAGGAGCCGCTTGGTGGCCGGCACCGTCCGGTACGCCGTGTAGCCGGCAGCGATCTCGCCGGCGATCCGGTTCGCACTGGTGAGCATTCCGGAGCTGGTGCTGAACACCCCGTCCGAGCGTCTGTGCGCCGGGATCCCGACGAACTGTCGTGGACTGTCATCGGAGACATCGCGAATCATCCACGTGCAATCGCGAAAGCAGTGATCGTGCGCGGCCGTGCACCCCGTGATGTCCTGACGCACCAGGACGCTCGCGTTGCGGTCTTGCCACGCATCGAGCGGTAACGCCGCGGGGACGCGCTTGGCATCGACCGCGAGCCACGGATCGGCTGGCTTGCTCGGAAGCCCGAACCGCTGGTTGTCTGTCTTGCCGGGGTTCTGGCACTTGCCAAACCCGACCGGGCCGACGACCGTGCGGCCGGTCTTGCCCTTGGGCGGCGGGTTCTCGGCGGGAATCTGGTCGCGCGTGATGGTGCCCTCCGTGGGACCTCCACACTCCCCCCGATCCCACTTCGTGATGGGGCAGTCATAGGCCTTCGCATCGGCGGAACCCGGCGAGCTCGACGTGGATCCGCCGCTCGAGCCGCCGGGCGCGGGCGACGCGGAGGCGGTGCCGGTCGAGAGCCCGAGAAGGTTTCCCGGCGCGGCGCAGGCGGAGAGGACGGCCAGCGCACTGACCGCGAGCAC
>JAYVLW010000074.1:0-4589 GCA_043759315.1 Myxococcales bacterium | reverse complement strand
ACGTCGAGATTCATGTTCTCGCGAACGTCATCCCCTTCACGCCGCCGAAAGCCGCGAGGTCCCGGCGTCCAAAGGGCGCAGGATGAGAACTACACCCTGTAAGCAGCCCGCCGCGACAGGCATCGAGGTGCCGTGGGATGAGCTCAAGAAGTCGACCGAACCCGGGCTACAGGCACTTCGCAAGAAGCTGCTCGACGTCAAGGCCGCGCTCGACGCCGTGGCCCCGGATGCCGCGCTCGTGGCTTGCACGCCGGAGGGATATCGGTACGCCCCGCTCGGTCCGGTTGCGGACAACACGCTCGACTTCCTCGACTATCAACGCCTCGCGAGCGGGGGCCAGCCCGACCGCGAGCGGCTCGCCAGGCGCGACGTCCAGGTCGTGCCCGAGACGGCGCTCTCGCAAGCGCTCTTCTGGATGCACCCCGACAACACCTACCACGCGGCATCCGGCGGCAACGACCCGCGCGCGACCGCCCGCAGCGGGTACCTCGTGGTTGGCTATCCGGCCCCAATCGCGACCGCCGAGGACCTCAAGCGCATCGGCTCCGTCGTCGGCTTGAAGCACATCGTGGTGGTGAAGGAGCGAGCGGACTCGACGGCGACGGAGGTCAAGGCCGAGGCATTCCTCGTGAGCCTGTCACCCGTGAAGGTCGTTTGTGGCTTCGCGGTAGGCGCAGCAGGCAAACTCGCGGGCAGCGCAGAGGAGCAGTGGGTCGAGCGGACGTACGAAGTCAAGACCGGCCGCACAGTCAGCTCGCGCGAGTTCACGACCGGCGGCTATTACACGACCGACGCGACATGGGATGCGGCGCGTGCCTTCGAGGACACGGCATGGAAGACGCTCGGAGTCACCCCGACGCGCTGCTACGAAGATCGAGACTGCGGCCGCTTTGCTGGAGCGCGCTGTCGCGACGGGGGCTGCCGCATCGACGCGGACGCGGATGCCCGGGAGCAAGCCGAAGCAGATGTCGGCTACCTGCGCGCCAAGCCGATGTTCGAGGCAACGCGCGAGCTCGACGCCGAGTGCCACGCGCTTGCCCTCGCGGCGAAGACCCCGGCCGACCACGAACGGGGATCGCCGTACTTCGGGTGCCTCGAACGACTCTGGAGCGAGCTCGACAAGCGCGCCAAACCGCTCGGCCTCACGCGCGAGCAGTACAGTCCGTACCGCACGCGTTGGACCCATGAGAACGGGACTAATTGACCCATCTCTCGGTGGCAGCGGCTGTGATCGCTTCGAGGGAAAGCGCAGCCGCTACAGCTGTCTGAGTCGTGCGCGAAGGGGGACTCGAACCCCGTGAAGACGAGCCCGTATCAACTTGAGTCACGTGGCCTTGCAGTCGTCTTCACGGGTTAGCCCGAGTCTTCGTCCGTCGCCGTCTGGCCTGATCCGGCCGGATCGGCCACACCGTGGCAGTTTCTTGCCACGCTCGATCTTCAGAGTCTCGGGCCGCGTTCTCGCGGTGCGCCCCACACAGTGAGCACCATGATCTCGTTCCGATCTGAGCGATACCGGTAGTAGAGGTGATGCTTCGTGCCGGGCAGAAGAAGGCGACGTACCACGCCCGTCCGGTGGGTCGCGTAGGCGAGGCCTGCCTCCGGGGTCTGGCGCAGAATGCGCTCGGCCTCAGCGAGCTCGTCGAGGAACATTGACGGCGCGGCACGACGATTGTCGATCCACCAACGCGAGATCTTCTCGATCTGGCGGCGTGCTCGCTTCGAGATCTCGAACCTCACGGTCGGTGGCGCAGCTCGGCAAGCACCGTCGCGAAGTCCTCGGTGTGGCCCGCGTCGGCCTCCGCGATCGAGGCTTCGAGCTCCGCATGAAGAGCGGCTCGGTCCTCCTCATCGAGATCGTCGCGGTCGTCGGTGACAATCCCGTCGACCAGCTGGAGAAACACGATCTGGCCCTCCGGCAGGTCGGTCGGTTCGTCCAGCGTGAGACGGCCGTTCTTGACGTGTGCCTTGAGAGGCTGCATGGGCACCTCCAAGGTACCTCACGTCGCGTTCCACGTCGACGATCGTTGTCTGAGCGCGCTACATCCCTGCGCCCGATGCCGGACTGCGAAGTTCGGTCGCGAGCTCTGAGCGACAAGTCTCAAGCGGATTCTACTCGGGCCAGGAGGGCGCTCGGGTTCTTTGAGGACGATCTGATCCCGGGGCTGGCGATGTTGCTCGGTTCCGCTCAGCTTGGGCAAAATGACCTTCTTCGGACTCTCGCGGTTGGGGTAGAGCGGAGTCGTGCGCCGCCATCGAACCACGGCCATGGCCATGGCGTCCGGTATGCGGACCGCAAGCGTCCGGATTCCGGACATCTTGGCGGTAACGCCGCGAACTGGCAGGAAGCGAGACGAGTGACGCCGATGGCATTGCACACGCACTACGCCGGTGGTGCCCCGAACGCACGCGGCGCATCACGTCTTCGAACGCATCCCGGGCGCCGCCACGACGGCGCTGCCGCGCGGCTATCAGCCCCGGCGCCCGCAGACGACTGCGTTCTATCGCGTGATCGCCGACCACCTCGAGACCATGCGTTGCTCGCGCAGTCGTACATCCCGGTGATCACGCCCGTCGGGCTAGGAGTCGATGGGCAGAGCTACAACCTCAAGGGCGATGCCGTCGCCGCGGCGGTTGCCAAGTCGATCGGAGCGGACAAGCTGATCTTGATGTCTGATACGCCCGGCATCATCGAGGCGGGAGAGCTGATCACGGACCTGACGCCGACCACGCTGCGCGCAAAACTCGACAGCGGCGTGATCGATGGAGCGATGGCGATGAAGGTGGCCTCGATCCTCGACGCGCTCGGTGGGGGCGTGCAGGCGGTGCACTTGATCGACGGGCGGACGGCGCACAACGTGATCGCGGAGCTGTTCACGGATCGGGGTGTCGGGACGATCATCCGCGCGGAACCGTGATCGTGGTGGCTATTCGCGGTGATACGGCGAGCCGCGCAGGATCGACAGGCCGCGGTAGAGTTGCTCGATCACGAGCACGCGCACGAGGCGATGCGCGATCGTCAGCTGGCCAAAGCTGACGAGCTTCTTTGCGCGCTTGCGGAGCGCGTCGCTGTGGCCGTCGGCACCTCCAATCGCGAACACGACCGGCGCGCCACCGCCGTACTGCTGCTCGGCCCCGAGGATGTCGTTCGCGAAGGCGACGCTCGTCATCGAGATGCCCCGCTCATCGAACGCATAGAGATGCGCGGTCGTGGGGAGCGATGCGAGCAGCGCGGCTTCGTCCTTGTGCTCGGTGACGGTCAGCGTGCACAGCGGGCGGAGGCGCTTGCGGTACTCCTGTTCAGCCTCGACGAGGTACGACTCCTTGAGCCGCCCGACGACGGCCAGGATCACCTTCACGATACGGCGTCGTACGCTTCGCCCGCGGGGATGCGAGCGTCGGCGGGCACGTCGATCGGCACGCGCGGAGCGTCGTTCCACAGCCCCTCGAGATCGTAGTGCTCGCGAGCAGAGTGGAGGAACACGTGGACAACGAAGTCCCCGTAGTCGAGCAGCGCCCACTGACCGGTGCGCGCGCCCTCGGAGCCGATGGTACGGTCGCGAGCTCTCCACGAAGCGTCCGGTCGCGAGCTCGAAGACGAGTTGACGATTCATCTTCTTGTTGAAGTCGAGATCGAAGCTATCGAGGCCTTTGCCGCCGTCGCGAAAGCCCGCCTGTTTGATGCGGCGGCCGAGCAAGCGATCTTGTCGACGGAGCAATTCGTCGCCGACCAGCGACGACAGGAAGTCGAGGTGAGGCAGTCGCTCGGCGGCAGCGCCTTGCATTCGGACTTCCAGCACGTCGGCCATGCCAGAGAGGCGCAGCTTGCGCAGCGCGCGATCAATTTCGACGAGGTTCACGGCGTGTCTCCTTCGGTGATGCGACGGACCACGTCGCGGTACTCGGTCAGGTTGCGAATCAGGGGATCGATCTGGCGGAGCCCGATCGGCGTCAGATTGCGGTCGAGGCAGGCTTTGACCGCGCGGTAAGTATGCGCGCCGGCGTCGAGTGCGACCTGGGCCGCACGCTCGACGGTGGCGGCGCCGTGCTTCTTCGCGAGACCGCAAAGCCCGAAGACGCGGCGCACGCCGGCCACGTGGTCGTCGGCGTAGATCGCGTCAGCGATCATGCCGGCCGCGGTCCCGATGCCGTGCGCACGCATGAGCAACGCCTCGACGCCGGGTGGTGTCTTTGATGGGCGATCGTCGGGTTGCATCCGATGGCGACCGCGATCGGCGGTGAGGTGTTCGCGGAGCAGCGCACCGGTCTTTGGATCGAGGAGGCGCACGTGTCGCTCGTCCCACTGCACGCGCACTGCGCGACCGATCCAGCCGGGTGGCGGCGCGTAGTACGCCCGCGCGACCTCGACAAAGCCGTCGAGATGCACGACCCGTTCGCCAAAGGCGTAGTAGCGAAACGGCTCGACGGGCAGCGGTCGTGGATGTGGTCGCTCGTCGGCAAACATCGCGGCGACCTGTCGCTTCGTCGTGCCGTGGATCCGCGTGTCAGCCCAGCGCACGTCCCAGTGATCGAGCCACTTCTGCGCTTCTTCCAAGGACTCGAAGCGGAGACCGCGTAGCGCTCGCTGCGTG
>JAYVLW010000073.1:0-9005 GCA_043759315.1 Myxococcales bacterium | reverse complement strand
CCGATCTTCGCGGCGATCGAGTTCACCGCCTCGAGGCCCGAGCCGCAGAATCGGTTGATCGTGTAGCCGGTGACCTCCTCGGGCCACTGCGCCGCGATCAGCGCGACGCGCGCGATGCACGCCCCCTGCTCCTTGACCTGGGTGACGCAGCCGACGGCGACGTCATCGACGAGGTTCTTGTCGAGCTTCTTGCGCTCGGCCATGTGGTTCAGGGTCTGTGCGAGCAGCTCCTGCGGGTGGTGATTGGCGAGCCCGCCCTTGCCGGCGCGACCCTTGCCGCGGGGAGTGCGAAGTGCGTCGTAGATGAATACGTCAGCCATACAGAACCTCCGGTGGATTCGCGGAGGTTGGCCGATCTAGGCGTCGGCGTCCAGCGCCAACCGGCCGTGCCGGCTCACCCCGATGGCGAGGGCCTCCGACGTCGAGAATCAGGCGGCGGTGCGCGTCGTGCGCCGAGCCAGCAGCGTGCGCCGCACCCACGCGACGGTCTCGGCCACTTGCATGTCGATCGGCGTCGGCGACAGCGCGAACCGTGCGCGGAACTTCGCATCGTCGATCACGTAGGGCATCTCGAACTGATAGATCATCTCCGGCACCTCGCCCAGGAACGGCGCGAACAGGCCGATCGCCCGCAGCGCGAATCGCGACATCGGCTTGAGGTTGATCGTCACTTCGAGTGCCTGGCCCAGCCGGTCGGCGAGCTGGCGCGTGGTCTGGGCCGCGACCGTGGGGACGTGCCACACACCATCGATGTCCGTCGCGCCACCAAGGACCACCATCGCGCGCGCCACGTCCTCCGCGTACGTGTACGAGTGGAGCTGATCCGGATCGCCGATGCACTCACCCGACTTGCCGGCCAGCACGCGCTGGAAGAACCGCTCGCTCCACCATGAATTCGGGAGACCAGCTCCGAAGAAGTCGCTCGCCCGCGCGATCGCAACGTGCGCTTCGCCGCGCGCCACCGCGCCGAGCCGGAGCTCCGCGAGCTCCTTGCGCAGCGCGCCCTTCCTCGCGACCGGCACCATCGGCGTCGTCTCGGTCATCGGCCCGCCGGGCGCGCCGTACATGTACAGGCAGTCGAGCGCGACGAGCTGCGCGCCGGTCACCTTGGCCGCGTGAAGCGGCCCCGCCCCCAGCGCGAGGAGGTCGCGCTTCCAGTGGTGGTAGAGCGGATTGGTCGTGTCGTAGATGACGCTGGCACCCGCCGCCGCTTGCGCCGCGGCCGAAGGATCCCGCGCATCGGCGGCCGCCGACTCCGCCCCCTGCGGCGGCGCCGGGTTGCGCGACACCACGCGCACGCGCTTCCCCGCCGCCAGCAGCTGCGTCGCGATCCGCGTTCCGACCTGGCCCGCACCGAACACCACGTGGAGGTCTTGGTTCTTCATGTGGCCACGATGAGGCTTGCAGCTGCGCAACGAAACCACCAGAATCGCAAGTCGACATGGCGAATTTGCAGTCCAGCGAGACCCGCTGGGACGACATCCGGATCTTCCTCGCCATCCACCGCCACCACACCCTCGCCGCCGCCGCCGGCAAGCTCGCCCTCGACACGTCGACGGTCAGCCGCCGCCTCGCCGCCCTCGAGACCGACCTCGGGCACCCGCTGTTCGAGCGCACGCGCACGGGCCTCGTACCCACGATGGCCGCGGGTCGCGTGCTCGCCGCCGCGGAGGCGATGGAGGCGGCGCACGCGCGCATGACGCGCGAGGCCTCGGACGTCGAGACCTCCGCGGAGGGCATCGTGCGCATCAGCACGGCGCCCGGGATCTCGAGCGTGTTCGTGGCGCCGATGCTCGTGCGCCTGCGCAAGCTCTACCCTGGCATCTCGATCGAGCTCGATGCGGCGGTCGCCGCACGCGACCTGACGCGCCACGAGGCCGACCTCGCGCTTCGCTCCGTGCGGTCCCACGGAGCGGAGCTGGTGACGACGAAGCTGCTCACCGCCGGCTGGGTCGTCGCCGCCGCGAAGTCGGTCGCCGCGAAGCTGGGGACGATCACCGACTGGAACGCGGCAGCGTGGATCACCTGGGACCGCGACCTCGCGAGCTTCGCGGCCACGCGCTGGGTCGCCGCGCACGTGCACCCGCGATCGATCGCGCTGCGGACCAGCGACTTCCCGGCCCAGCTCAGCGCGGCGGCGACCGGGCTCGGTGTCGTCCTCTCCCCGGTGCCGTACCTCGAGAAGATGAACCTCGTCCCGGTGCGGTTCGCGCCCGGCCTCGCGAAGACCGCCGAGGCGTGGCCGTCGGATGACCTCTGGCTGGTGGGGCACCGCGCGCTGCGCGACGTGCCGCGGGTCGCCGCCGTGTGGTCGTTCCTCATCGACGAGCTGCGGAACGACTGACCTTGAACCCGGTCCGGGTCTTTGGCGTCGGTTACTCGTCGAGCCGCGCTTCGAGCTCGGCGATCCGCGCGCGCGCCGCCCGCAGCTGCGCGGCGAGGTGCAGCATGATCTCGATGCCGGGCCACTCGACGCCGAGATCGCGCCACAGCGTGCGCGCGAGCAGGACGCCATCCACATCGACGCTCGCGACCTGACCGCGGGTCTCGATCAGACCGTCCTCGACGAGACGGACGATCAGCTCCTCGTCGCCTTCCACGAGCTCGACGAGGTGCTGGTAGGTGAAGCGCGTCACAGCGTCACCCCCTGTCGCACCGGCTTCTCGTACGCGGCATCGCCGGCGCGCAGTGCCTCGGCCAGCGTGTCGTCGGGCCGATCGGGCATCCGCACGTCGAGGGAGACGATCAGGTCGCCGCGCTCGTCCTTCCGCGGCACGCCCTTGCCGCGCAGCCGCAGCTTCGCGCCTTGCTGCGAGCGCGGCGGGATCTTGAGCACGACCGGCCCGTCGAAGGTTGGCACGTCGACGGTGCCACCGTTGTACGCCTCGCTCAGCGTGACCGGCAACTCGAGATGGAGATCGAGCCCCTCGCGGCGCAGGTGGGGATGCGGCCGCAGCACCGTCTCGATCACCAGATCGCCGGGGGGCCCGCCGTTGCGTCCCGGAGATCCCTTGCCCGGCACGCGGAGCAGCGAGCCCGTATCGGCGCCCTTCGGGATCCGGACGCGGACCGAGCCGTGGCCCGGAAGATCGGCGGCGAGCTCCGTACCCTCGATCGCCTGCCGCAGATCGATCTCCACCGATGCGTGCATGTCGCCGCCGCGCATGGGACCGCGCGCCTGACGGCCGAACATCTCGCCGAAATCGAAGTCGATCGGCCCCTGCTCGGAGTACCGGGTCTGGCGCTGCTGCCGCGTGTTCTGCCACCGCGTGTACTCGCGCGCCTTGTCGGGATCGAATCCGCCCTGCAGCGAGGCCTCGCCGAACTCGTCGTACGCGGCGCGCTTCTTGTCGTCGGAGAGCACCTCGTAGGCGGCAGACATCTTCTTGAACGTGTCCTCGGCGGCCGTGTTCCCCGGATTGACGTCCGGGTGGTGCTTGCGCGCGAGCTTGCGATGAGCCTTGCGGATCTCGTCGGCGGTCGCGGTCTTCGCGACTCCCAGGATGTCGTAGAGCGACTCGGCCATCGCCGCGACTCTACGGCATGCAGCCGACGGCGGCGACCTGCTGTTGCAGCGCTTCGAGCGACTCGGTGCAAGCGCGGACCATCCTCGTGATGGCATCCGGAGGAAGGTTCTTCGTGGGAAGCGACCAGAAATCCGCGGTCTCGTTGCCGAGGTCGTGCCGCTGCTCGAGCGGCAGGCCGTCGCATGACATCGCACTCGAGACCGTCGACACGAAGCGATCGCACGCCGCGATGCCGACCTTGAGGTTCGCGAGGCGCGCCACGATGATCGCGAGCGCCACCGCGTCGCGCGCGTTGCCCGAGATCACGGCGAACAGGGCGTCCCGGTGCTCCGGAGCCAGTTGCCCCGCACACCTGCCGAGGTCGCCCTCGTTCATCGTGGCGAAGCAGTCGATCGCGGTCGCGCTCCACGTGTCTTCCACGCACCGCGCGCGCATCGGCGCCAGGATCGACTCCTCGGGAGGACGCAGCCCGCGCGTCGCGCGCTCGAGACCCACCGCCGCTTCCCCGCACCCACGTGTGGAGTTCTCGACGGGAACCGGTGGCGCGGGCCGCTTCGCCGGCGCACTACAGGCCATCACACCGACGAGGAGCAGCGCTCTCACCGCTGGAGTGTAGCGGCTTCGCGCGCGACAGTGCCCGTGGGCGTGCACCTACTCGGCTGTTGATGATGAGGGTAGTGCCACCGAGTAGGTCCACGCTCACGGGCGGTGACCCCTCGAGCAAGGTCCGGGCCGCGTCGTAACTGCGTGTGTCCACGGAGATCTGCGGCGTCGGGCTGGGACCGCTCGCCCCGGTGCAACCAACTGGTGTCAACGCACTGATAGGGTCCCGCCATGGGGATACGTCAGCGCCTGCGGTACCGATTCGACAACTGGATGTCGCGCGGCGTGGGAGCGCAGATCCTCTTGCTCGCGCTGTTCACCGGGGTGCTCGTGCTGATCACCGCCGTGCTGATCGTCGCGTTCGACGTCGTCCCGGTCGACGAGAGCGGCGCGAAGAACTCGTTCGGGATGCTGTCGTGGAAGTCGCTGATGCACGCGCTCGACCCGGGCACCCTGTCGGGCGACACGGCGAGCTGGACGATGCTGTTCATCCTCCTGTTCGTGACGATCGGCGGCCTGTTCGTGTTGTCGGCCCTGATCGGCATCCTCAACCAGGGCTTCGGCGCGATGATCGAGTCGTGGCGCCGCGGCAAGAGCCGCGTGATCGAGCGCGGCCACACGGTGATCCTCGGCTGGGGCCCCAAGGTGTTCACGCTGCTCCGCGAGCTCGCGATCGCGAACGAGAACCAGCGCAACGCCTGCGTGGTGATCCTCGCCGACCGCGACAAGGTCGACATGGACCAGGAGGTCGCCGAGGCCGTGCGCGGGACCCGGCTACGCGTGGTGACCAGGCGCGGCAGTACGATGTCGCCGGCGGCCCTCGAGCTGGTCAACCTCGACGATTCGAAGTCCGTGGTCGTGATCGCGCCCGAGACCGATGGCCACGGCCACGTGATGGCGAGCCACGAGTCCGACACGATCGTGCTGAAGACGCTGCTCGCGCTCGCGAGGGTGTCACCCGGCCGCTCCCTGCACGTGGTCGCCGAGATCCTCGACGAGCGGACCGAGGCCGTCGCGCGCATGGTCGCGGGTGAGAAGGCGGCGCTCGTCCTCGCGTCGCCGCTGATCAGCCGGCTGCTCGTTCAGACCGGGCGGCAATCCGGGCTGTCCGCCGTCTACACGGAGCTGCTCGACTTCGCCGGTATGGAGATCTACGTGCAGCCCCAGAAGGGGCTGACCAACAAGACGTTCCGCGAGGGGGTGTTCGCGTACGACACGTCATCGCTGATCGGCGTCATCACCGTGTCCGGACAGATGCTGCTGCCACCCCCCGCGGACCGACCGTTCCATGGCAGCGATCAGGTGATCGTCATCAGCGAGGACGACGACACGATCGTGATGGACGCGAAGGCCGGCGAGCTCGATGCGAAGCTGCTGGTCGCCGCGCCCCCGGTCGTCGCGCCGAGGCCCGAGCGCACCCTCGTCCTCGGCGGCTCGAGCCCGCGCCTCGGCCGCGTGCTCACCGAGCTCGACGCGTACGTCGCACCCGGCAGCGCCACGGTCGTCGTGGCCGAGGCAGAGGCCGCGCTTCCGGAGCTCCGCAACATGATCGCCGAGACCAGACGAGGCGACATGACCGATCGCGGCCTCCTCGAAGGGCTCGCCGTCATCGAGTACGACCACGTGCTCGTCCTGTCGGAGAGCAGCGGGCGAACCCAGGAGATGGCCGATGCGCGCACCACGGTCGCGCTGCTCCACCTGCGCGACATCGCACGCAAGGCGGATTGCAAGCTGCCGATCACGAGCGAGATCCTGGAGATCGAGAATCGCGATCTCGCCAGCGTGGCCGAGGCCGACGACTTCATCGTGAGCAACACGCTCGTGTCGTTGATGATGTCGCAGATCTCGGAGAACCCGCACCTCGTCGACGTGTTCGACGAGCTGTTCGGGTCCGGTGGCTACGAGCTCTACCTCAAGCCGGCACACCACTATGTCCATGCCGGGCCACAACCGTTCGGACTGGTGTGCGAGGCCGCGCTGCGCCGGAACGAGATCGCGATCGGCTACCGGCTCGCGAGCCAATCGCGCGACTCGGGCAAGGGCTTCGGCGTGGTCGTCAATCCACCGAAGCGCGTCGCCGTGCCGTTCGGTGAGGGAGACAAGATCATCGTCCTCGCGGAGAGCTGACCGGCCCGCTGCTGTCGAGCCCTGACGACGCGACGTGCTCGCGCGGCACGATCAGCCGGAGCGCGCGCGGCACCACATCGATCCGGTAGCGATCGCCCGCCGGGAGCTCCTCGCCATCGCACTGCGCCGCGGGTAGTGGATTCGCGCGGACGTCGAGCTCGAACTTCGCGCCCGTGGTAGGCGGCTCGTGCGTGAAGCCGAGCGCGGAGAGGTCATCGATCCCCACGGGGCTGCGGCGCAGGCTGCCGAGCATCTTCGTGCCGAAATCGCGGCGACCGGTGACCGGGACGAACTCGAACAGACCGTCGTCGGATTCGATGTTCGGATCGAACACCCACTCGCCGCCGAAGATCTTCGTGTTCTTGATGATGACGTCGAGGAGGTTGTCGAACGAGTGGACGGTGCCATCGATGATGGCTTCGAGATCGAACTTGATGTCGACGACATAGCTCTCGGCGAGCCGCTGGAGGATCGCACCGGCATAGACGAGCTGGTCGCGGTACAGCATGCCGAGCCCAGGGATCCGGCCGACGCGCTCGCGATCCCGGTTGCGGGTCTCGAGGCTCGCGGCGCCGAGGCCGATCGAGAACGAATCGAAGAACAGATCCTTGTGAAGGACCTTGCGGTCGCGCTCCACGACCAGCCGCCCGACATCGCAGCCGACCACCTCGCCAGCGGCGATCACGGAGACGTTGCGCTCGAGAGATCCGGAGCCGGAATCGAGGCCGAACGACTTTCCCTGGTCATTCGCCGTGCCGGTCGGCATCATGCCCATGACGCACTCGGTCGCGTGCTGGGACGCGAAGATTCCTTTCGCGACCTCGGCGAACGTCCCATCGCCGCCCATGTAGATGACCACGCGCACGCCGTCGTCGTCGATCGCCTCGCGGACACGGTCGATGGTTCGGCCCTCCGGCTCGGTGGGGGTGAACGAATGAGCGATCTGCGCCTCGTCGAGCAGTGCGCGGGTGTAGCGAATCCAGTCGGCCGCCTTGCCGCTCTGCGCCGTGGGATTCGCGAACAGCACGGCCGGGTGACCCTGCAACCAGCGCTCGATGCCTGACACAGATTGAATGTAACCTTCTGCGGCGATACGAACTGCCACCGGCGAGTCGGTTTTTGCGAGGCTGCAGCGGTAGGGTACGCTCATCCATGGTCGCTGCCGTGCAAACGCCTCACGCTACCGACGAGCACGAGCTCCTGCGCCAGACCCTCCGCCAGTTCGTGCAGAACCGCGTCGAGCCGCAGGCGCTCGAGCATGACGAGACGCAGACGTTCAACACGAAGCTGCTCCGCGAGCTCGGCGACCTCGGTCTGATCGGCGTCACCATCCCGGAGGTCGACGGCGGCGCCGGCATGGACGCGCTCGCCTCGTGCATCGTGCATGACGAGCTCGCGTACTCCGATCCGGGCTTCGCGCTCGGCTACCTCGCGCACGCGCTGCTGTTCGTGAACAACTTCTACTGGGCTGGCAATGCCGCGCAGCGGAAGCAGTACCTGCCCAAGGTCCTCACCGGCCACGTCGTCGGAGCGATGGGCATGACGGAGCCCGCCGTCGGCACCGACGTGCTCGGCATGCAGACGATCGCGCGCAAGACCGCGACCGACTACGTGATCAACGGGCGCAAGACGTTCATCACGAACGGCCCCGAGGCCGACATCTTCCTGGTCTACGCGAAGCTCGAGGACAGGATCACCACGTTCATCGTCGAGCGCTCGTTCGCCGGGTTCTCGACCGGGCCGAAGATCGGCAAGATGGGCATGCGCGCGTCGACGATGTCGGAGCTGATCTTCGAGGACGTCCACGTGCCTCTCGAGAACCTGGTCGGCACCGAGGGCGGTGGCATCACCAACATGATGCGCAACCTCGAGATCGAGCGGCTCGGCCTGTCGGCGATGTCGCTCGGCATGGCGCGTCGCTGTCTCGACGTCATGGTCCAGTACACGAAGGAGCGCAGGAGCTTCGGCAAGCCGCTGCACGAGCACGGCCAGATCCAGCGCTACATCGGTGAGAGCTACGCGAAGGTCGAGGCGATGCGGGCGCTGACCTACAACGTCGCCGCCACCACCGGTCCCGCCTCGCGCAATCGCCTCGGAACCGACGCCGCGAAGCTGTTCTGCGGGACGGCCGCCAAGGAGGTCGCCGATGCGGCCGTGCAGGTGCTCGGCGGCTACGGCTACTGCACCGAGTACCGCGTCGAGCAGTTCCTGCGCGACACCAAGCTGATCGAGATCGGCGGCGGTACGCTCGAGGCGCACCAGAAGAACATCACGCGCGATCTGACGAGGCCGTGACCCGAGACAAGCCGCCCGACGATCGCGACACGCTGGTCGACGCGAAGAAGACGCGCCTCGGCGTCGGCGGGAGCAAGGACAAACCCGCCGAGGATCTCGTCGGCCACGTGGTCGGCGGCTACCTGATCGAGGAGCAGCTCGGCGCCGGTGCGATGGGGGCGGTGTACCGCGCGTCGCACATCGATACGAACCGCGTCGTCGCGCTCAAGGCGCTGCACCCGCACCACCTCCACGAGGCCTCGCTCGTCGAGCGGTTCCGCCGCGAGGCCAAGCTCGCCGCCCGCCTCGGCCACCCGCACATCGGCAGCGTGATCGAGCTCCTCCAGGCCGAGGACGGCCGTCACATGATCGTCCTCGAGTTCGTCGAAGGCGAGCCGCTGTCGAGCATCATGACCATGCCGCTTCCCGCCGAGCGCGTGACGAACCTCGTCGGCCAGCTGCTCCGCGGTCTCG
>JAYVLW010000072.1:0-14711 GCA_043759315.1 Myxococcales bacterium | reverse complement strand
CTCCGGCTGTTCATCACGATGCTGGCGTCCGCGGGCCAGCACAGCGCGGAGGACCTGTTGCCGGAGGTGACGTGCCCGACGCTCGTGGTCGCTGGCGGGCGGGATGGCTTCACCCCACCCGAGCGCAGTCGCGCGATGGCCGAAGCGATCCCGGGGGCCGAGCTCCTGGAGATCCCCAACGCATCCCACACAGCCCCCATCGAACGCCCACATCTGGTCGATTTCACGATCCGTGACTTCCTCATGCGGCGGGTGGACGGCGTGGACCCTGGCGTACTCCCGCGCTCGAATGACCTCGCACAGCGCGAGTGAGACGCTTTTGCATCGCTGCTGGGGTCAGTTGAACCCCACTCGTCCGAATTCTGAGTCGGATTCGGGTTAGGTGTGGGTTATGACCCGTTATTCGTCAGGCTTCGCGCGGAAATTCATCGCTTTTCCATAGTTGATCGTGCAAGGTCGCGGTCCATCGCAGAGGCAACTTTTAGGGGGGAAATCTAGAGTTCCCTCTGCGAGATCAGGACAAAAAAGCCATGGAAACCGACAAGTCAATGACACGCCCTGTCCTCCGTCGGCCCGATGACGACAACGACGGACTGGTGGCCCTGCCGCCGATCCCGCTGGTTCGCCAGCGCCTCCGCTCGACCGTCAAGGACTTCGCCGTCTCGCAGCCCGGCCGCCGCGCCGCTGCCCTCGCCGCCGTGTGGATCGCCGCCACCGGCTGTGAAGCCGACCTGCACCACTATGACCCGGAGGAGGCGCTCCGCACCTACCGCCTGATCGAGTCGGAGCTCCGCGCGGAGCTCCGGATCTCGCTCGGCCGGGCGATCACCAACGAGCCCCACGCGGCCACGCGCAACACGATGATCAGCATGCTCGAGCACCTCGAGGAGCTCGAGGCCGCTGCCGTCGCGCCCCGCCCGGCTCGCCGTCGTCGCCGCCGCTAGTCTCGACCTCTCCACGTACATTCAAATCGACACATGAAGGGCTCGGCATTTCCGCCGGGCCTTCTGTGATTTCGGGCTACCGGCAGCTGCCGCTGACGCACGCGAGATGCTCCGCGCAGTCGTGCACGAACTCGCAGCGCTTGCCGGTCAGGCATGCTGCGCAGGGACCGCCGCAATCGACATCGCTCTCGAACCCGGAGAGCCGGCCATCGCTACAGCTCGGTGCGGTGCACTGACCGCTGAGGCAGGTTCCGGACTGGCAGTCGTCGGGAATCGAGCACGCATGATCGGCGCCGCAGGCAATGCAGCCGCCGCCGCAATCGATGCCGGTCTCCGAGCCATCGTGGATCCGATCGAAGCAGCGGTCGGCGATCGCCGGTCGCGGCGTCCCCGCCGGGGACAAATGGATGCTGAATCCGAACGAGATCGAGCCGTCGATGTCGGGCGTGAGCAACGACACCATCAGTGTCCTGTCCCTGTAGATCTCCGTGAACGGGATGTTCCCGTCACGATCGAGGTCAACCACGACCCAGAACCAGCGGTGATC
Source organism: Myxococcales bacterium (assembly GCA_043759315.1). GTDB lineage: Bacteria > Myxococcota_A > Polyangia > Haliangiales > Haliangiaceae > JABFXX01. The sequence continues at coordinate 13,220 of JAYVLW010000072.1, read as the reverse complement.
CTGCGGCTGCGCGGCGAGCATCGCCATGATCGCCGCGTACGCTTGGTCCTTGGCCACCTCGAGCGGGACCAGACCGCGCACGAGACCATCGTAGCCGCCGTGACCATCGGGCATGAGATTGATCTGCATTCCGCCGGTGTCGAACAGCGTCGGGTCGACATCGACGAGCACGGGCAAGTGCAGGGTCGCGGTGCCTGGGTGCTTCGTGGTCGCCGTGCGGTTCGAGACGAATGCGCCGTTCTCGAACGTGCCGCCCATGGGCGTCGCGGCCTCGCCCTCGGCGCCGTAGTACCAGACGCCGACCGTGGGATCGCTCTTGAGATCGTCCGCCTGGATCTCCACGAACGACGCGAGCGCCCCCGAGGCGATCATGTCGGAGCTGTGCTTCGTCACGTCGCCCGCGTTGTTGAGCGTAGCGATCGCCATGCCGAGCTGGTTGTCGGCGCGGCCGTCGCCGTCGAGGTCGTCGCCAAACTCGCGCGCATCAGTGTTGTTGAGCGGCAGATCGAACCGATCGATCGTGAAGCGCTGGACCGGGCCGGTGAACGGGCCGACGACGTCGGAGTCGCCTCCACACGCGGCGAGCAGCGCTGCAAACACGGCGACGCGGAGCATCCACTGACGTTCACGCGCTTGCAGCCCAGGTGGCAACGCGATTCCGCGGAAACGCGCGCCAACACCTGGCAAGCCGTGCCGGCCATCACGGGCGCGTCCGGGCGTCCGGCCGGATTCCGGACGCGCGGCCGCCACGCGGACAACCGTGGCGCTAAGTCACGGCAATCGCGAGCACGCGAGCTGGCGTGCCCGTTGCTGCACGCCGCCGCGCAATGTCCAACTCAACCACAAACCGACCATCCGCAGTGCCGGCACAGCCGACAGCTGCTCTGCACGACCAACACGTTCCCGCACTCGGGGCAATGCAACGAGGTGTTTGGCCGCGCGCTCCGTGCACCCGTGACGAGCACCTGGCCCTCGCGGCTGCCGTCCCGGTACACGGTGATTCCCTTGCAACCCAGCTCGTACGCGAGCTGGTACGCAGCTTTCACGTCGAGCGCGGTGGCGGTCCGCGCGAGGTTGATGGTCTTGCTGACGGCCGCATGCACGCGCCGCTGGAAGGCGGCCTGCATGCGGACGTGGGTGCCGACGTCGACCTCGTGCGCGGTGGGGAACCAGCACTGGATGTCCGTGGGGACGCTCGCGTTGCCGCGCACACCACCGATGGCAGCGACGTCGGCGAACAGCGCGTCGCTGGCGATGCCCCGCTCCTTCGCGACGCGCTGGAACGCGGGGTTGATCTCGACGAGCTCGGCGCCATCGAGGACGTTGCGCCGATACGCGAGCGCGTAGAGTGGTTCGATCCCGCTGGCGCAGCCGGCAATGATGCTGATCGTTCCGGTTGGTGCGATGGTCGTCGTCGTCGCATTGCGCAGGGGACGCTCCCCGGCCTCGTCCCATCGCGAGCCGCTCCACGCGGGGAACGCTCCGCGCCGCTCGGCGAGAGCGCGCGAGGCTGCCAGCGACTCGTCTTCGAGGAACGCCGCCATCCGGTCGGCGAGCGCGAGCGCCTCGGGCGAGTCGTACGCGATGTGGAGTGCGGCGAGCGCGTCGGCCCAGCCCATGATGCCGAGGCCGATCTTGCGCGTCGCCTTGGTCGCCCGCTCGATCTCGGGGAGTGGGTAGCGATTGGCGTCGATGACGTCGTCGAGGAACCGGACCGCGTCGATGATCACGGTGCGCAACCGGTCCCACGCGAGGTCGGCGCCGTCGACGAACCGGCCCACGTCGATGCTGCCGAGCGTGCACGACTCGAACGGGAGGAGTGGCTGCTCGCCGCAGGGATTTGTCGCCTCGATCGGACCGAGGGCTGGAGTCGGCTGGAGCTGGTTGATGCGGTCGATGAAGACCATGCCGGGATCGCCGACGGCCCAGGCGGCGTTCGCGATCGCGTCGAGGACACGGCGCGCATCGAGCTGCCCGGTGACGATGCCTGTCCGTGGATTAACGAGATCGTACGTCGTCCCGTCTTGCACCGCGGTCATGAACGCGTCGGTGATGGCGACCGAGAGGTTGAAGTTGCTCATCCGCGTCGGGTCGAGCTTGATCGCGATGAACTCGAGGACGTCGGGATGATCGATGCGCAGCATGCCCATGTTGGCGCCGCGCCGCGTTCCACCCTGCTTGATGGCCTCGGTCGCCACGTCGAACACCTGCATCAGCGACACGGGTCCCGAGGCGGTGCCGCCGGTGGAGGCCACGAGGTCACCGGCCGGACGCAGGCGGGAGAACGAGAAGCCGGTGCCACCGCCCGTCTTCTGGATCTGCGCGGCCCAGCCGACGGCTTCGAACACGCCCGTCGTCGAGTCCGGGACGGGCACGACGAAGCACGCCGCGAGCTGGCCGAGTGGTCGTCCGGCATTCATGAGCGTCGGCGAGTTGGGCAGGAACTCGAGGGCCGACATCATCCGCTCGAACCGAGCGGTCGCATCGGCGACCTCGTCGACGCTCGCTCCGAGGGAGGCCTCGACGGCGGCGATGTGGACGGCGACCCGGCGGAACAGCTGATCGGGCGTCTCCACCGGGACGCCGTTCTCGCGAATCAGGTACCGCGCGCGCAGCACCGCGAGAGCGTTGTCGGTGAGCGGCGCGAGCACGTGCGCACCGTACGATCCGCGGCGGCGGCACGCAACCGACGACGCCCGAGGCTGGCGTGGCTGCTGCTGCTGATCCTCCTCGTGTTGCTCGCGCTGTCGCTCGGCGAGGCCTCGGCACGATCGCTGACGGTGCCCGAGCCGAAAGGCGAGGTCGAACGCGAAGCCGCCGAGCGCCCCTGGCGGGGGCTCGACCTCGACGACCTCGAAGACCTCGAAGACCCCGAACTCGAGGACCTCGACCTCGACCTCGACGACCTCGACCGTGCGAACGACCGGAGCGATCTCGACGAGCGCGATCTCGACGAGCGCTCCACCGCGATCGACCGCGATGAGATCGATCTCGCCGACCACGCCGACGGGACCGAGGGTCTCGCGATCGACGGGCTCACCGACCTCGACCTCGCATCCGACGAGCTGGCAGCGTGGCCCGCAACAGGCGCGACGGATGCCCGCGCAGCGGCGCTCGCGCGTCGGCACTCTCGGCTCGGGCAGATCGATGTCTCGCTGACGTGGCGGCGGACCGAGCCGACCGCGAGCGCGCGGCGCGACGAGATCTGGCTCTACGGGACGTGGCGCCTGTGAGGGCCGCGCTGCTCGTGTTGCTCGCGTGCGCGTCGACCGCGAGCGCACAGCCGAAGGAGGCCGATGATGACGACCTGCCGGAGGAGGTCGGCGCCCGGCTGCTCGCGCCGCCGATCGCGACCGTGATCGGCGCGGCGTATCACTCGGCCGGGCTCGACCGCGACCCGGGCAAGGGCTTCGTCTGGCGCGCGCGGCTCGCCGGGCTGGTGCCGGTCCTCGGTGTGCGCGCGGGCACGAACACCAGCTGGCACGTCGAGGACGACCCTCGGATCGGGCGTGGAACCGCCTACGAAGCGCGTGCGACGTGGCGGTTGGACCGGCTGGTGTTCGATGGCCGCGAGCTCCAGGTGGCCGCGATGGGCGCCTCGCGCCGGCGCGAGCGGCGCAGGCTCGCCAACCGCGTCATCCGGGCCTACTTCACGTGGCGCCGCGCCATGATGGCCCGATTGGAGGTTCGCGCCGAGGAGTCCGCGGCGGAGCTCGATGCCATGACGGATGGGTGGTTTACCGAGGCGCGCCGCACTGCGTCCGAATCTCGGACAGCCTGTCGTGGGGCAGCAGCTACCCCGTGAAAACTTGCCAGCCGCCGAGGAGACCGCCAAGCTTCCAGGTCAGTGGGCCTTACCGACCGAGAGCACCCTCGATACGCGCACGAGGCCGTCGTGACGATCCGCGTCGGTGGCACGGTCCACCAGGGTCGGACGACGAATGTCTCCCGCGGGGGCCTCGCGGCGGACCTGCCGGCGCCGCTCGCGAACGGTGCCGAGATCGAGTGCGAGCTCCAGCTCGTGTTCGAGGACGACGCGCAGTCCGAGCCGCTCAGCGTGCCCGGGCGAATTGTATGGTGCACCGCGGTCGAGGACATGTTCCAGATCGGCGTCGCGTTCAAGCCGATGACCGCCGACAAGGCGAAGTTCCTGACGATGTTCCTGCGCTACCTCGACGACACCGGCCCGAAGACGAAGCAGCCGAAGCTCGAGCGCTCGGTCGACGACCAGTTCCGCTGAACGTCCCGCAGCGAAGCGCGTGCCACGAGCCGCCGTTGCGATGCCTTCGGACTCGGTTCCCCGGACTCGTACCCGGCGACTGACTCGTACCGCGGGTGATGGGACCATCAGCTTCTTGGGGCGAACGAGGCGGCGGAACGAGCCTACAAGTCGGGAGCGCCGATGCTCGTGACCGGAACAGCCCCAGTCCAACCGGAGTACTCGACCTGCGCTTCACGCGCGGGGAACGGACGGATCAAGTCTTCGATCGCCCCACCGCTCACTGCGCTGAGCGCCCAAGGGTTGGTCTGTGAGAGGGCCACGCCGTACGTCTCGAATCCAGGGATCAGCGAGACGTCGACCATCGATGCGATCCCCGTTCGCTCGAACACGCTGGGCGAGATGTAAATTGCCCACAAGCCTCCCACGAACAGCTCGTAGACCACCGCGATCGGCTGGGCCTGCCACGCAACCTGGACGAAAGCGAACTGTCCCGCGCGGCTCGCAGTCGGTATCGGCATCGGCTGAAGTGCCGGCGGCAGTGCAAACGAGCTGCGGCGAGCATGGGAAGTATGGATCGAGCTTGTCGCGCTCTTCGGGGACGACCCGATGTTGGCGTTGCTGAAGATCGCCGTCCTCAGCAGGTCGCCCGGCCGCAGCTGCGACTCGGGCGGAGCAACGATGCGACCCGGCCCTATCAATCCCAACTCGATCGTCGTGCCGCCTTCTGTCCGGAGATGCGAGTACGTGTCCCCGGGCCAGCTTACAGCCGGAAACTCCATCGCGAACCCGCCTGGCCCGTCGACATCGCCGGCCTGGATGGTCGGTCCGATCACCGCCAGGTCGCGAACGATCACCATCCGGTCTCGAACCAGAGCGCCACGCCCGACGACAAGATCGTGGGTGCCAGGCGTCACATTCAGCGAGTACGTGCCCCCCAGCCAACGAACCGCTCCAGTTTCGCGGCCGCCGAACGCCACATCGTGATCGTCGTTGATGGGATTGACCCGCCCGGAGACCGAAACCACCGACAGGAACGCGCAGGATCCGTCGTAGTCGAGCGTTGGGAGTTCGGCCAGCGTCATCTCATAGGCGGCGGCCGAGACGATCTGCATATCGTTCGCGCAGACGATCGCAACGGTATAGCGGCCGCTCTTGATCGGAACTTCCAACGGCGTGTTGGCCCCCATCGTAGTCATCCACGCCCCGTCGCCATCGCGATACGCGATGTGTGCATCGGGTGCATCCGGAGCTCGGATAGTCAGCTTGTCGCCGCCGCTTCCGCCATCATCAGCACCACGGCTGTCTGCCCCGCACGCCCCCAGCACCAACACCCCCATCAACGCCAACCGCATTTTGGCAGGCTAGCAATCGCTGAACCGTTGAGCAATGGGAGAGAGCCGACGGCTTGCGTTCGGTGGCAGCGCCCGGTCAACGAGCGAACGCCGAGGTGCACGCCGCCGTACGCTGCCTTCGCCGTCAAGGTCCACGACCACCTACGACCACCTCAACGTTACCTCAACGTCAACGGCTCGGACGTCTCTCGGAGATCCCGAACTGTGCGCACTAACTCGAAGTCGGTCGATCACGTCGCCGGAGTCGCGGTCTTCTTCGCGTCGGCCTGCATGCGCGCCTTCTGGATGTCCTGCATCATGCCGAGCACGAGGCGCGGATCCGTGAACACGTTGAGCTTGGGCGCGAGCGACTTGGCGTAGCGATCGAAGTAGAGGAGCTGCTTCGTGATCAGGATGAACTGGTTCGGCATCATCATCCGGTGCCGGGTCGCGGTGCGCTGGATGCCGGGCAGAAACTCGCTGTAGTTGACCTCGCCGAACGAGAGGGTCAGCAGCGGGCTGTACGTCTCGCCGAGGTCCTTGACGAACGCCTCCATGTCGAGCTTCGGCGGTGCGCCGGCCATCTCGACGATGATCTCGGCGAGCCGCTTGTAGTTGCCGGAGGCGAACGCGATCATGTAGTCGGTGACGAGGTAGCGCTCCTTGTCGTCGAACCGGCCGACGATGCCGAAGTCGAGGAAGCCGATCGTGTCGTCGTCGAGAAGCATGAGGTTTCCGGCGTGCACGTCGCCGTGGAAGAACCCGTAGAACACGACGCACTGGAACCAGGCGCGCAGCCCATCGACGAGCTTGCCCTCGCCGTCGATGCCCTTGGCCTTGATCTCCTCGAAGCGATCGACGCGGAACCCGGTGAACTTCTCCATCACCAGGATCTTCCGCGTCGTGTACTCGTGGTGCGGGACCGGAGCACGGATGTTCTTGTGCCCGAGCTCGCGCATGATGTCGTTGAACCGGTCGAGGTTCGCCGCTTCCTTGCGGAAGTCGAGCTCCTCGGTAAGCGTGGCGGTGAAGTCATCGATCACGCCGACCGGGTTCGCGAGCTCGGCGTCCTTCTTGAACCGCGCGACCAGCCTGGCCAGCATGCGCATCAGCTTCATGTCGGCCATGCAGCGGCCGATGATGCCCGGGCGTTGGACCTTGATGACGACCTGCGTGCCGTCGCGCAGCTTCGCGGTGTGAACCTGTGCGATCGACGCGGAGGCGAGCTGCTTCGGTTCGATCTCGACGAGCTGCGCGGCCTTCTCGCCGCCGAGCTCCTCGTCGAGCGTGCGCTTGACGTCCTCGAACGGGAACGGCTTCACGCGATCGAGGACCTTCTGGAACTCCTTGACGTACGGATCCGGAAACATGCCGGCGGAGGACGCGATGATCTGGCCGAACTTGATGAACGTGGGCCCCATGTCCTCGCACCACATGCGGATCAACATCGGGCGGGTGAGCTTGACGTACTTGGCCTTCGGTACGAACAGCCTGCGCAGGCCGATCGCATCCACGAACCACAGCCAGAAGTACTTCCACGAGTAGATCCACAGCGCCCAGACGCGGCGGGGTACCGGCAGCGTCACCGACAGCAGGAACAGGACGCCGAAGACGGCCAGTAGCGAGTACCAGAACATGCTCCGGTGAATCCTATCATCGCGGGCCGCCTCGTCAGGGGACGGTCGCCCGTTCTGCGCGACCTATCTGGACCGTATACTGGCGCGATGCTGACGACCGTCACCGCGGGTCCGTACACGGTGCGCGGTGTCTCCGTCGGCGGGGTCTACACCTCGATCCAGGTGCCGGAGCTGGGGGTGCTGTTCGACGCGGGCATCTCGCCCCGGTCGTTCGGCGCGACCGACACCATCCTCCTCTCGCACGGGCACGCCGACCACATCGGTGCCCTACCCGCGCTTCTCGGGATCCGCGCACTTCACGGCAAGACGAGGCCGCCGCGCGTGGTGATGCCCGCGGAGATCGTGGGAGACCTGACCGCCGCTCTCGCCGCGCTGACCCGCCTGCAGCGCTGGCCGCTCGAGATCGACGCGATCGGCATGAACCCCGGAGACGAGATCGCGCTGCGCCCCGACCTCCTCGTCCGGGCGGTGCGCACGTTCCATCCGGTGCCGTCTCTTGCCTACTTGCTCGTGCGCCGGGTCGCGAAGCTCCGGTCCGAGCTCCATGGCCTGCCGGGCCCGGACATCGCGGCGCGCCGCCGCGCAGGCGAGGAGATCAACGTGATCGAGGAGCGCATCGAGGTCGCGTACGCGACCGATACGCTGATCTCGGTGCTCGATCATTCTCCCGAGCTGCTACGCGCGCGCGTGCTGATCATGGAGTGTACGTTCCTCGACGACCGCAAGTCCCTCGAAGCCGCGCGCGCCGGCTGTCACATCCACCTGGACGAGGTGATCGAACGGGCGGAGCGCTTCGAGAACGAGCACATCGTGCTGATGCATTGCTCGCAGCTCTACCGGACCGACGAGGTCGCCCAGGTCCTCGACCGCCGCGTGCCCCCCGCGCTGCGCAAGCGGATCATCCCGTTCGTCCCCGCCGAGGGACACTGGCCCGGCTGATGCCGCGCGCTCGCGATGAGGATCCGGACGCCGATCTGTTCGACGCTCCGGAGACCGATGCCGATGCCGATGCCGCCGCGATGCCGGCCCTCGGTGACGAGCTCGATCTGCACACCTTCCAGCCGCACGACTGCGCGGATGTGGTGGCGGAGTATGTGCGCGCCGCCGCGGAGGCCGGCAAGCGGACGGTCCGGATCATCCACGGCAAGGGCACCGGCACGCTGCGCCGGATCGTGCACGGGGTGCTCGCGGCGCACCCCGATGTCGCGTCGTTCAACCTCGCCGACGAGCGCTCGGGCCAGTGGGGCGCGACGCTGGTCGAGCTCAGACCCACGCCGCGGTAGATCGAACCCGAGGCCGCGTCTGCCTCGTCATCGACCTGTCAGGAGTGACCGATCGTCGCGAGCAGCAGCACGGCGAGCTCGCCGACCGCCGCGGCGACGGCCACGATCTGCGGGGTCAGCCCACCATCGCGGCGCTGGCTCGCGAGCCCGACCGCGAACACGGCGACGGCGACGAGCGCCATCGCGACGAGGCCGAGCTTGCCCATCGCGAGGATCGTCAGCGCGAGCACACCGCCGCTGATCGCCGCGATCAACCACGCCGGCGCCGGGGTGGCCACCAGCGAGCGCTGCGTCTCGTCGACGGCGATCGGATCACCGAGCGCCTGGAGGAACACGGCGGCCCAGCGGCCGATCACGGCAGTCGCCACGAACAGCCACAGCCACTGGCCCGGCGGCACGACGAGGATCGCCGCGGCGCGGATCAGCGTGGTGAACACGAGCACGAGCACCGAGGCCACGCCCGGGGTGCGCGCCTGCCCCTGCCAGCGATCGACGCTGTCCGCGAGCCCGCGCTCGATCAGCGCGGCCGACGACAGCGTCAGCATCGCGAGGCCGACGATCGCCGCGATCGGAACCGGAATGCCGGCCGCGACGACCAGCTTGGCCGCCACCCAGGCGATCAGGCCGCAGGGGACCCCGAGCGCGACGATCCAGCCAGCGCTGCGCGCCTCGTCGCCGACCTCGGTAGGCCACCGCCACGGCGTGGAGTGCACCAGCGCGACCGCTCCGCCGTAGAGCGGGCCGAGTCGGCGTTGCCAGTCCTCGCGCGATGACACGAGGGTCAGTATAGCGCTTACAAGGTGTGGATGACTTCGTCGTCGTCTCGGTGCCGGGACGATGACGAGTGAACGCCGTACCTGCTACGTTCCGCCCCGATGTCGGGAACGCCCAAGGCCAGCTATGACCTCGTGCTCCTCCCCGGCGACGGCATCGGCGCGGAGGTGATGGCCGAGGCGAGGGCGCTGCTGGAGATCGTCGCGGGAACCGGGGTCTCATTCCGTCTCGACGACATCCCGTGCGGCGGGAAGTTCTTCCTCGAACACGGCACACGCGACTGGCCCGAGGGCGCCGAGGGGCGCTGCGCGGCGGCCGACGCGGTACTGCTCGGCGCGGTCGGCTGGAACGGGCCCGATGGTGCACCGGTCAACATGCCGGATGGCAAGGGCGGCTGGAAGATGGCGGGCTGGTCGCCGGTCATCGGGAACCGCGTCAAGCTCGACCTCTACGCGAACATCCGGCCGGTGCGATGCCTGCCCGGCACGAAGCACGGCCTTTCGGGGAAGTTCCGCGAGGTGTGGTCGCCGGAGACGGTCGACATGGTGATCATCCGCGAGAACACCGAGGGGCTGTACTCGGGCATCGCCGAGCGCACCGCGGACCGCGCCACGGATCTCCGCGTGATCACCCGCCGCGCCTCGGAGCGCGTGATCCGCAAGGCGTTCGAAGTCTCGCGCCAGCGGGCGAAGGGCGCCCCAGGCGACGGCAAGCTGCGCGTCACCTGCATCGTCAAGCACAACGTCCTCACCGGATGCCGGCTGTTCCTCGAAGTGTTCCGCGAGGTGGCCACGCAGTTCCCCGACATCGAGCCCGACGTCGCGATCGTCGACTCGTTCGCGATGTTCGTGCTGACCCAGCCCGAGCGCTACGACGTGTGTGTCACCACGAACATGTTTGGCGACATCCTGACCGACCTCGCGAGCGTGCTGCAGGGTGGGATGGGCATGGCCGTGGGCTGCAACGTCGGCGATGACCACGCGATGTTCGAGCCGATCCACGGCTCCGCGCCGCCGCTCGCAGGCAAGGACAAGGCAAACCCGATGGCGATGCTGCTCGCGACCGGTGAGTGCATGGCCTGGCTCGGCCACCGCCACGCGGATCACAGGCTGCTCCGGGCGGCGGATGCGATCGCGGCGAGTGTCGCGACGATCGTCGAGAGCGGCGAGCCCCTGACCGCGGATCTCGGTGGCGCCGCGGGCTCCATCGCCGTGGCGAGCGCCGTGCGTGAAGAAGTCCGCCGCCGCTTGAGCTAAGGGGCGCGCGTGAGCATCTTGACGACCTCGATCAACATGGCCCTGCCCCTGTCGAGCTCTTCGTCGGTGTTCGCCGGGCGCGGGCGGGTCAATTCGTCGGCATCGCCGCGAGCGTGCCGTCGAGCTGCTGCCGGAACCCGATACCGCAGGCGCCACAGCGATAGATCGTGAGCCTGCCTGGCTGGTGACCGGCGTCGAGCACCGTCAGCGCCTCGGCGCCGCACGCCGGGCACCGCGAGTGGCGACCGTCCCACGGTGCGCCGAACGAGACCACCAGCGCGACGCCGATCGCCACGACGAGCAGGAGGAGCAAGACCTCGAGCACCGAGAACATGACCACGTGGAGCAGCACGACGGCTCCACGCTACTACAGGGCCGCGGCGATCAGCCGACGATCCGACACGAGCACCGGCGCGCCGATCCGGCCGCGCATCACCGGGATCCGGCCGCCGTCGCGATGGAACGCCATCTCGGCGACCGCCTCGTCCTCCATCAAGCCGGTCACGGCGAGGTTGCCGCCATCGATGGCCACCGACGCGATCTCGAGCTCTCCCGAGACCGCGAAATCGCTCGGCACGCCCATGCGACCGAGCAGCGGATCACCGCGCTTCACCCGGCGGCGCTGCGCGAGCATGTTCTGCGTTGTCACGCGGGCGACGCCGGTCACGAGCACCGGCCCCTGCCCCTCGACCTCGAGTAGAAACGGCGCCGCCTCGGAGCGCCGCAGGAGCACCGCGCCCTTCCCGTCCTTGACGACGGCGTGCTCGACGAGCACCGGCGCGGCGTCGACGATCGACGGCACCGTGCCGCGAAACCGCCGCGCGGTCCCGTGCAACGTCACCGCTCCCGGGGCCGTCGCGAGCGTCGGCAGCTGGACGCCGACCATGGTCTGCTTCCGCTGTGCGCCGCGCAGCTTGTACAGCCCGAACGCGACGACGCTCCCGATGGCGAACGGCGCGAGGATCGGGAGCGCGAGCGAGGATCCGGCGAGGAACGCCGTCAGCATCCCCCAGTCACGGTGGTTGTTGAACCGCATGTCCCGGTAGTAGAGGAGCTCGCGCACGAGCTCGACCGGCGCGGTCATCGGCGCCGCGCACTCGACGCACGTGGTGGTCGGCGGCTGCAGGAGCCGACACTGTACGCAGCAGAAGATCCCGCTGTTCGTCGGTGCGAGCACGTCCACTACGGATCAGTAGAGCATGCGAGCGCTGGTGCCGGAGGTCGGACTCGAACCGACACGCCCGTGAGGGCAAGGGCTTTTGAGACCCCTGAGTCTACCATTTCTCCACTCCGGCTTCGGGGCCGCACTCTAGCAGGGCCGGCCCCAACGCAGAAACGCGCCGGCTCCCGATGAGCGCGACGCGTTCCACGTTCAGACAGATGTCTGAATCACATGCCGGGCGCGGGGGCAGCGGCAGAGCCGTCCGCCGAGCCAGCGTCCGAGCCAGCCGGCGCCGCCGCCGAACCCATGTCGGTCGGCTTCGCGGCATCCTTCTTCTTGCCGCAAGCGGCGAACGACATCGCAACAACGGCCACAACGATCATCATCTTCTTCATGTGAATCCCTTCTCTACTCGATTGATTGGTTTGCAAACCCGAACACAAACACGAACTGGTTGGACTACTTCGCGGGCGTCCCGTAGGCCGCGCCGCCGTAGCTCGCGCCGCCGGTCGGCGCGGTGGTGGTCTCGGACGCCTTGGTGTCGGGCGTCGGGGTGGTAGTCGTCGCCGGCTTCTTTCCGCCGCACGCCGCCACTGCTGCCGTGATCACGAAAAGCGCGAGAAACTTCTTCATGGGTCTTCTTCCTGGTTCCTGGTTCCTGGGTTGGTTTCAGGTGGGCGAGAGCTCGGCCAGCGCGGCCTCGAGCTCCTTCTTTGCGTGCAGGTCTCCGCGGCGTCCCGAGACCTCGATCCCTTTGCGAAACGTCTCCGCCGCCTCGCCGCTCCGACCGAGCGCGATCAGCGTTCCGCCTGCCATGAGGTACGTCGGCACGTAGTCGGGAAACTTCTGGAGCAGCTCCTCGAACGTGACCCACGCCTCACTGAGCGAGCCCGCGCCCTTGTACTCCATCGCCAAGCCGTACCGAGGGAACGGGTCCGCCGGCGAGCGAGAGATGAACGTCTTGAAGGTAGACACGCGGTCCATAGGAGAAGCGAAGCGATTGGCCCCGGCCTATAACGCGACCGGTCGCCGGGACTTACAGGGGCCGGACATTACGCGCGACTTTGGTCCAAATGCCAGTTCAGGAAGGCGATTTTCGACGCCCGGGACGTGCTACAAAGGGATTCAGCTCGGGTGCAGCGCTCATTTACACGGTTCATCGGGGTCGATCTCGGGGGTGGTCGGGGCAAGACGACAGCCGTGGCCGAGCTCCGGATTGCCGCCTCCGGGGGAGCCGAGGTCGTGGAGGTCGCGACCCGCTCGAACCGCCAGCCGTGGACCGACGACACCCTGATGGGACGGCTGGCCGAGCGCCGGGACCCGGCGGTGGTCATCGCGATCGACGCTCCACTGACCCAGACCGCCTGCGGCCGCTGCGAGCGGCCCGTGTGCCCCGGTATGGAGGACTGTGCCGATCCCGCGGTGGTGTGGCTGCGGACGACCGGCCGCGGCCTCGTGCGCAAGGTGGCGGCGCAGACGGTGAACGCGGGTCCCCGCACCGCGCCGATGGCACAGGCGAGGTTGGCTCCATACGCGCACCGGGCGACCGACGTGG
>JAYVLW010000071.1:0-6902 GCA_043759315.1 Myxococcales bacterium | reverse complement strand
CTGGCGAGGGTTTCCCCTGACTACGACTCGCCAACCACGTCGGATCGCGAAGGCGATGTCACACCGCCGGCCTAGCTTGCCGGCGTGGCACGGACGCCGAGCGCCGAGTACCTCGTCCTCGATCTCGAGACGATTCCTGACGATCAGCGCTGGCAGCGCCCGGAGGGGGATCATGGGGCGTCCCCGTTTCCCCCCCTGTGGGCGCACCGCATCGTCGTGGTTGGATGTTTGTGGCTGGATCATGGTTACGGCCTCCGGAGAATGAACGTTTTCGGCGATCCCGCCGCCACCGGGAGTCCGGACGAGCGCGAGCGAGCCCTCCTGACCGAGCTGTCGGCGTTCGTCGGCACCCACCGGCCGGTGCTCGTCACGTACAACGGACGGAGCTTCGACCTGCCCGTGATCGCGCTGCGTGCGCTGTGTCACGGCGTCCCGATCGGCTGGTACTACCGCGACGCGAGCACCCGCTCTCGCTACACCGAGCTGGGGCACCTCGACCTGTGCGACTGGCTCGCCGACCACGGCGCGACCCGGTCGTCGAGCCTCGATGCGATCGCGCGCCTCGCCGGCCTGCCCGGCAAGATCGGCGTGGATGGCTCGCAGGTCGAAGGGCTGTATCGCGCGGGGCAGCTCGCGGCGATCGAGAGCTATTGCCTCGCCGATGTCGTGCAGACGGCGCTGGTGTTCCTGCGGTTTCGCCTGCTGCAGGGCAAGCTCGCGCCCGACGCGTATCGGGCGTGCACGCAGGCGCTGCTCGATCAGCTCGCGGTGGACGGGCGCGTGGGCGACGTGCTCGCGGGGCTCGATCGCGCGCAGCTGCTAGGGTCGTCGTCATCTCCTCCGCCAGCGTGACCTCCCTGCGCGATGCGCGGCTCCCCGCCGACTGGTTCCGGCGCGACGCGCGCGTCGTCGCGCGCGCGCTGATCGGCTGCGTGCTCGTGCACCGCCGCCGCGCGGGGATCATCGTGGAGACGGAGGCGTATCTCGGACCGGAGGACCTCGCGAGTCACGCGCGGTTCGGACCGACGGCGCGGACCAGCGTCATGTTCGGGCCCGGCGGCGTCGCGTACGTCTACCTCTGCTACGGCATCCACGAGATGTTCAACATCGTCACCGGCGACGACGGCGCGGGACAGGCGGTGCTGATCCGCGCGATCGCGCCGCACGCCGGCCTGCCCGACGATCTGGCGATCGGCCGGGGGCCCGGCAAGGTCACCACCGCGCTCGGGCTCGATCGCTCGCACGATCGGCGCGATCTCTCGCGCGGTGCGCTGTTCGTGGCCGCCGCACCTGCGCCGCCGCCGGCGATCTCGGCCGGGCCGCGGATCGGGGTCGCTTACGCGGGCCCGTGGGCAGCGCGGCCGTATCGGTTCTGGTGGCGCGATCACTCGTCGGTGTCGCGCATCCGCGGCTAAGGCGCGGACGCGAGGGCCGCCGCGGTCTTCAGTGTATCGACGCGGCGCAGACGCTGACGGAACAGCTCCTCGCCGAGCTTCTTGCGGTCCCTGCTCTTCGCGGCGCGAAAGTGAAAGTGCGGCACCGCCGTGATCCGGTCGAGCTTGTCGATGCGCGGGACCTCGAGCTCGCCGAGCCAGCGCGTGACGTCGGCGGCGAGCTCGGCATCGTCGGCGATCCAGACCACCGTCTTGTGCTCGGTCAGGCGGAGCGTGGCCCTGTGCTTGCGGATGTAGATCGAGAGCTGGACATGGCCATTCGCGATCAGCTCGTCGTCGTGGTCGTCGAGGAACGAGAGGATCTTCCGCGCGTTGACCCGCGAGGTCAGCCACACGTCGGTGTGGCCGCGATCCTCGAAGTGGTCGAGCACGCGGACCTCGAGGTTGTCCGCGGTAGGCAGCCGCTCGATCATGCCGAGGAACGTATCGACGAGCTTGTCGCCCGCGGTCTGCGCTTCGACGATGTACAGCTTCGGATCGGGATGCAGGGCGAAGCCCGCGCGCGCGGTCGCGAGCGACGCCGTGTGGCCGAGCTGCGGGATCACCCCCGGCGGCCACGCGAAACCCGCCACCTCGGACGCCGCGCCGAGCTCGACGACGTGGTGCTTGCCGACCGATTCGCCGAGCGGCACCTCGTTCCCGGGGGCGACCTCGACCGCCAGCGCGCGCGCACCGGACCCGACGTGCTGCTCGGCCGCGGCGAGCGCGACGCCCAGGTGCTCGCCCTGCGCCGCCAGCAGCACGGCCGGCTGACCTGCGCGGCCGACGGCGATCCGGTACCAGGTCTTCGTCACGGGAGCGCGCGCCACGGGTGCACCCTACCCCAAGTTCTGCGGATCGGCTCAGGTCCCCGAGCCGCTGGTGAACTTGAGGATCACGATCGTGACCTTGCCGTCGATCCGGCCGCCGATCCGCGACAGCGTGCGCTGCGGGAGCCCGCCGGTGACCGAGAACTTGGTTCCGAACGGGGCATCGAGCGAGACGAACGCACCGCTCGCCGTGGTCCGGTTGCCGAGATCGATCCCGGCGCGGTCCGAGGAGAAGTAGTTGATCGTCCCGGCGTTCGGCGGGGACACGGCGACCGCGACGTTCGACAGCGGGGCTCCATTATCGTCGAGCACGAGACCGATCGTCATGCCGTGCGTCGGGAACGGGATCGCGATCGCGGCGAGGATCTGGTCGAGCGCCGCCTTGGACAGGCGGACGCCCGTGCCCACGTGGCTGGCATCGTCGCCGGGGGATGGCCAGTCGAGGTGCAGTCCGTTGCTGGGATTCGGGTCGTAGCAGACGACCGAGGTCGTACTCTGCGGTGCATCGTCGAGAACGGCGAGGCACGCGAAGCTCGCGGGCAACCGCGAGACCTCGCCGCGCCACTTCTTGATCAGCGGTGACGAATCGAACGTCAGCGACGTCAGCTGGCTCGGTCCGAGCACGTGAAACGGATCGCTGCTCGCCGGCTCGCCGACCGAGACGGTCATCGGACCGGTGAACACGAGCTGCGAGTCGAAGTCGTCGACCTCCGCGGAGACCGGCACCTGGTCGACGCTGCCGCACGACTGGATCGGCGTCAGATCCGTGCAGCCAAGGTTGACGACCACGGTGTCGTCACCAGCGTGATAGAACGCGCGCCCGCCCACCGCAGGTGTCTGGTCCGATGCGATCGGAAAGCCGGTCGCGGCGTCGAATTGCGTCGTTGCCGGGCACACCCAGCCACCCGCGGCGTCCTTCGTGATCATGCTCTCGGGGAACAGCGCGACCTGGACCTCGAGATCCCGCACGGGGAGCTCCTGTCGCTTGAGATCGATCCCTCCGATCGCGCAGATGTCGTGGTTCGCCTGCGACGGCACCTCATCACACTGGTTGAGAAACGGCGTCAGGGGGAACGCCGGATCGATGATGCGGATGCTCATCCACATCCGGCACGTCACCGAGACCTCGGCGCAGTCCGCCGACGGGCACTGACCGACGACCGAATCGTCGAGCCGGAAGTGGACCACCGGGCTCGGCGGATCGCACGCGACGAGCAACCCGACGGCGGCGAGGAGCGCCCTCATCGGCGTCCCGTCATCGGGCGATCGACCTGCGTGTCGGAGTTCCAGAACAGCGAGTCGACGCCCCCGGTCGAGATCAAGTAGCCACCGACGATCGCGCCGATCACGCCGACCACGATACCGGCCTGCACCGACCGCCGCTGATACCACCGCTTCGCGACGACGATCGGCTTCGGCTTCACGATCGGCCCGTCGTCGGGATCGACCCTCTGCTTCGGTGGTGCGAGCGGCGTCAGCAGCTCGATCGCCTTCTCCTTCGGGTTGCGCTCGCGCAGCGCCGAGAAGCCCGGGGCACGTTCCACGTTCCCGGCGCGCCAGGTCTGCACGATCACCTTGTCGGCGGAGACCTGAAGCAGCACAGCGTCCTCGACGCCGACGAGCTTCGCGAGCGCGGTCATCGCGCCGGCCTTCGCGGTCGCATCCGCCGCGCGCGCGAGGGCGATCCGCGCCCGCTGGACCGCGAGACGGTGCCCCTCGATCGATCCGGTGTCGTTCGCGATCGCGACCTTCGCCTGCTGCGCGGCCGTGACCACCGTCGAGGCGCCGCCGCTACTGCGCTCGGCGCCGGTCAGCCAGACGACATGGCGACCGGCAGCGGCCGAGAACCCGCCCGGCGCCTGACCGACCTCGATGCCGTCGATCCAGGCGCGGCCGTTGCCCTCGATGGTGATGAAGCCGGGCGCGGTGACCGTGCCCCTCGCCTTGGCGTACGCGGTGACGACCTGCGGCCGAAACCGCGCCGGATCGAGCATGCGAGTGGGATCGAGGCGCGCGCACTGCGCGAACGCGGCGTCTGCATCTGCCGCGCGCTCGTCGGCGAGATAGGCGAGCCCCTCGAGGAACGCCAGGTCGGCGTACAGCTGCACCGCCGCGAGCGGCTGCACGGTGAGCAGGGCCTTGCGCCCCTCCTCCGCGTACAGGCGAGCGTTGTTGGTGTTGAATTGCACGAGCTCGGCCTCGGCGCGCGACTTGAAGTCGAGCGCCGCGTCGAGACCGGCTTTGTCCGGATCGACGATGCGATCCTTGAGCGCTGCTTCGTCGGTCGGGTTGCCGAGCGACTTCAGATCGGGATGGTCCCGGAGCTCGTCGATCACGCCCTCGGCGAGCTCGCGCGCCTTCGACTCGTCGGCGAGATCGAGGTTGACCACGGCGACCGGGCGGCGCTCCGCGAAGGCCGGCATCACCCCGAAGGTGACCAGCGTGCAGACGAACGCCCGGAGGGCCGCCATGGCGGGCGACATTCCCTTAGTATAGGGCACCTTGCAGGCCCGTCCCATGCCCGTCACGGTCCTGGGGGGGCCGTGTGTCCCGGGACACGCCCTGCCCCGCTAGTCATGGAAGAACCGGTCCAGAAGAGCCTCGAGCGTTACGACGTGCTCGACCGCATCGCGGTCGGCGGCATGGCCGAGGTGTTTCTGGCGAAGGCTTACGGCGCTCACGGCTTCGAGAAGACCATCGCCATCAAGCGGATCCTCCCCGAGCTCGCGAGCGACCCCGAGTTCGCCGCGCGGTTCATCGCCGAGGCGAAGGTGGCGGTCCGGCTGTCGCACGCGAACATCGTGCAGGTCCTCGACTTCGGCCGGATCGGGGAATCGCTGTTCATCGCGATGGAGTACGTCGACGGGCTCGACCTGGCCGCGATGCTCCGCAAGTTCAAGGACGAAGGGCGCCTGGTTCCGCTACCTGCGGCGTTCCACATCGCCATCGAGATCATCCGCGCCCTCGACTTCGCCCACGGCCACAACGTGGTGCACCGCGACGTGTCGCCGTCGAACATCCTGGTGTCGCGCGCCGGCGAGGTGAAGATCGCCGACTTCGGTATCGCGGTCGCCGCGCAGCCCCACCGCGGCGGGCACACCGGGCCGCGCAAGGTGATGGGCAAGTGGCGCTACATGTCGCCCGAGCAGGCGCGCGGCGACACGCTCGATACCCGCAGCGATCTGTTCTCGGCGGCGAGCGTGATCTACGAGCTGTTCACCGGCACGAAGCTGTTCCCCGGCGACGAGGCCGAGGACATCGCGAAGAACATCCACGAGATGCCGATCCCGCGGATGACCGCGCTCCGGCCCGGGCTGCCGTCGCGGCTCGACGACGTGATGGGCCAGGCGCTCTCCAGAAAGCCGATCGATCGGCCGAGCCGCCCGGCGACGGTGCTCCGCTCGCTGATCGAGCTGTCGTACGAGTCGTCGATCATGGCGACCGCGCTCGACGTGGCCGACGCGCTCGCGACCGTGATCCCCGCGAAGCGGCAGAGCGGGCGCGGTGCGCTCGACGACGTGATCCGCAAGCAGCTCTACGATCCGCCCACGGCGGCGCGGCGCACCGCGGTCACCGATGGCAAGCCACCTCCGACGGAGACGAACAGCGGCGATCCACCGACGTCGACGGGCTTGTTCCGCAAGCTCGGCGCGGATGGCGTATCGCGGCTCGAGGTCGAGGTCGACAACACGAAGGTCGCAGCGCCGCGCGCACGTCGGGCGTCGGAGCAGGTGCCGAGCATGCCCGGCGACACCGAGGCGCACCGGCTGTTCGAGCAGTCGATGGATCGCGATCGTCACACCGAGGTCGGTGGACCGCCGACCGGTTCGGTCCCGAAGGATCTCGAGATCCCGCCGGACGCGGAGCCGCCGAAACCGCTCGGGACGGGCACCGGATCGGGCACCGGATCGAAGTCCGTCACCACCGATGTCGGTGCCGATGCAAAGCCGAGTAACGCGAAGTGGCTCGTGCTCGGCGTGCTGCTGCTCGGCGGCGCTGGCGCGGGGATCTATGCGCTGACGCGCAGGAGTGAGCCCGTCGACAAACCGATCGTCGAGACGCCGAGGGATGCCGCGGGGGTCGCGCCGGTAACGACCGGGCGGCTCGAGCTACAAACGACGCCCCCGGGCGCCCACGGCACCATCAACGGCCAGACGATCAAGGATCCGACGCCGGTCCGGATGAAGGACGTGCCGGTGGGCAAGGCGAAGATCCACCTGGAGCTCGAGGGCTACCTTCCCATCGACTACGAGATCGAGATCACCGCGGGAGAGACCCAGGTCCTGCCGCTGACGTTCGCCGCGGCCCCGGCGAAATTGCACGTCATGACCGAACCGGTCGGCGTCACCGTCGCGCTCGCGGGCAAGACCCTCGGGACCACGCCGCTCACCCGCGAGGATCTCCCGGCGGTCGTCGACGCCACGCTGACGTTGTCGAAGCCCGGGTTCGAGCCCTACTCCCAGAAGGTCACGCTCGAGCCGGGCAAGCCGTTCGAGCTGTCCCGAACGCTCAAGGCCAGCCAGAAGTTCGCGATCGTGCAGATCCGGATCCCGAACGGCTGGGGCGACGTCTACCTGAACGGCAAGAACCTCGGCCAGGCGCCGAGCCCGAGCTTCAAGCTGCCGGTCGGCGTGGTGAA
>JAYVLW010000070.1:0-8603 GCA_043759315.1 Myxococcales bacterium | reverse complement strand
AGCAGAGCATCCGCGTGTGCCGCTCGAACCCGAAGCCGACCTACTCCGGCACCTGCGCGTTGCCCGCGGGTAACCACAAGGTGGTCGCCGCGAACGGGCACTTTCATTCGCGCGGCCGCAGGTTCCAGATCTGGGGCTGGGACGGCGTCTCGACGACGCCCCCCGGCGACCAGGATCGCTTCTACGACAGCACCGACTGGGCCGAGCCCGACATGAAGCTCGACCTCGACACGACGCTCCCCGATCCCGGCGGCATCTGGTGGTCGTGCGACTACCAGTGGACCGAACCCGCCGAGGGCTGCGCCGCCGTCGACGAGCGCGATCCGCAGCACGCGAACGACTGCTGCTACACGTTCGGCCCCAAGGTCGAGACCAGCGAGCACTGCAACGTGTTCGTCTATTACTACCCGAAGATCACGAACGGGAACATCACGTGCTTCTAGCCCGCATCACGTGTCTGCTCGCGCTCGCCGGCGGCTGCGTGTGGCCCGGCGGTGACGACGCGCCGAGCGACTGCGACCTCTCCGGCACCCTCGACGCCCAGATCGTGTTCGCCGATCAAGCGGGCGCGGTCCGCCGCGTCGCGGACGATCCGAACGTGCCGCTGGTCTCCGCGCCGCAGGGCGGCCACATCCTGCTGCTCGGTGCGCGCGTGCACGCGACCGTCACCAGCTGCTCCGTCGAGATCAACGCCGCGCTCCGCGATCCCACGACGGGCCGGGTGATCGGCCTCGAGGAGCGCCCCGTCACGATCTCGAGCTACGGCGGCGACTGGGCCGGTCCGCCAGCCTCGGTCGGGCTCTCCGATCTCGCGAACGTCGCGGTGTGCCCGAGCTCCGCCGTGACGACCGCGGTCGACGCCCATCCGTACCAGGTCGAGGTCCGCGTCACCGCCGCCGGGGTCGCGATCGCGAATGCCACGGCGACCATCACGCCGACCTGTAGTGACACGTACTGTCACATGGACTGTTCCCCCTCGGGGATCTGAACGGGGCTCCGCCACGGCGCCTCGGACCGCGACAGGCGACTCCCGACTGAAGATGCTACCGCGCAACCAGTGTCGCCGCGGCAGGTTGGCTCCAGAGCTCGCCGTCGAACACGCGCAGCTCGACCCCGTAGACGCCCGCGATGTCGGGGACGAGGGTCGCAGTTGCAGCCTCCGTGTCGGCGAACACTGCGGTGCTCGATGGAGGGTGCACGGCGAGCCGCCAGCGAAACGTCAGCGCGCGCCGCTCGGAGCTCGCGCTCGCGGTGCCGTCGAGCGTGACCGGCGCGCCGACATCGACCTCGGACACCATAGAGCGCGAGCAGGACATCCGTGTCGTAGGTGTCGCGCTCAATGACGCGCGGTTGCGATAGCCGGGCGACCAGGTACTTCTTCTGGTCGTCGGAGAGTCCGTAGCCCGGTAGGCGCAGCTCGCTCGAGACCGACGCGACCAGATCATCGACGCGGATCGCCAGCCTGCGATCGTCAAACACCAGCGCGTCGGGATAGACTTCATCGGCGCCCACCGTGTACGGGACGCCCTCCGCACCAAACGGCGCATCGGCCGCGCCGGCATCGACAACGAGTCGGGCATAGGCGAGCGGCGCGCGGGTCCCCTTGGCGAGCACCACGGTGAGTCCGTTGGCCTGGGTGTACCGCTCGGTGTGAAGTGGCGTGGAGGCGCGCGGCGGTGGCAACGGCTGATCTGCAAGCGTTCCATCTGCGCGCGCGACGTGTTGTTCGACGACGCCCTGAAACACAGCGTTCGAACCGACGCCGCTGCTGCCCGAAGGCTCGATCAACACGAACCGCGCGTGCCCTTCCGTCAGCCAGGTCTCCGCGAGCGCGCGCACCTGCAGCGGCGTGGAAGTTGCGAGCTCCTTGACTCGCGCGACGACCGAGCTCGTTGGTTCGTACTGCTGAAAGTCCATAGACAGCTCGTTGCGACCTTCGAGCGACTCCCAGCGCGCGAGAAGGCTCGCTGCACGCCCCTCCCAAGTGCGCACCCAGCCGGCGTCCTTCGCCTCTGCACCCGGTCGTGCGACCTGATAGTAGGTGTCGCGGAGCGCGCTGCCGACGCGCTGCTTCGCCTCGCCGAGGTTGCCGGCCGACTCGAGGAGGATTGTCACCGCGAGCACCGGTGCTCGAGGACCACCAAGGATCTGCGCCGACGCCGAATGCCCCCAGTGATAGAGAAATGCATAGTCCTCGAGGTTGGACGCGATGCGCGGCCAGGCAAGCTCGAGCAGTCGATAGTCGGTCGAGGCCATCGGCGGCAGCGACCACGTGACGAGCAGTGTCGGCTCGTCAACGGCGCCCTTCAGCTGTACGGTGCCTTTCTCCATCGGCGACGGGGTCACCACCAGCGGCACTAGTGGCACTCGCTTCGGAACCCTCGCGAAGTGGTTTGTCACCGCCTGTTGGACCGCGGCAACGTCGACGGCACCGCTGATCGTGATCAAGGGCGTACCGCGCCGGTACGGGCCAACGATGAACGCGCAAACGTCCTCGTAGGTGATGACGGCGACCGACTCGCTCGAATCAACGCGGCGGTAGGCGTGGCCTGCAGGGTAGATCGCCTCGTAGATCGCGCGTTTCAACTCGCGTCCACCTCCACCCGCACGTTCCCGAAGCTCGTTGCGAACGACCTCGCGTTCGCGCTCGAACAGCTCGCGTGGAATGCCCGCACATCCAACGCTCACGCGCTCAGCTTCGATCCGGATGAGCTCGTCAATTGCGTTGGGAAGTGCCAGTGCCTCGTACGTCGTTTCGTCGGTCGCGGTGTGCGCGTTGAATGAAAGTGCGGTAGTGGCGAGCTCGCCATCGAGCGAGGACCGCACCCCGTTGCGGCTCACTTCCACCTCGGTCAATAGGTGCTCGACAAGGTGCGCGAGTCCCTCCTTGCCGAGCGGATCGTCGATCGAGCCCACGGGATACCGCGCGTCGAAGCGCACGAGGTTCGAGCCTGGCTCCGGGAGCACGATGAACCGGTAACCCCGATCGGCGTCGAACGTCGTACCGTCCGTGTGAACGTCGAGGCGCCGATCTGGATCCGGCGGGCGGATCAAGGTTCCGCATGCTGCCATCCCCAGGACGACGCCCAACCACTTCAACATCTCAGACGAAATTCGCAGGATTGGCACCACCACACAAGATCCGGGGCCCGTCGATCACACCGACCTGTGACACACACTGTCACATCGGCTGTGACCACGTGCTCGGTCCGCGAGTCTTTCGGTACGTCCGCACGAGCCGCGTCGCGCCGCGCAGCAGGCTCATCGCCTCGCCGACGAGCGCAAAGCCTGCTCCTTCTCGAGCACCCTGCACGACGCACGGTTATCGCGGGCTACGATCCCGTCCACGGCCGGCAGCGAGAGCGTTTGGAATCCCAGGTCCGTCATCGCTGCCACCGCGTCGGTTGCGAGGCCCGCTCCCTGGTCGGCGTCGTGAACCTGCGAAGGACGACGGCGCTCATGACCGTACTGTCACATGGACCGTTCCCCACGCGGGATTTGAACCGGCTAGGATGCCGGCATGTTCCAGCTCGACGAACAGAGTCAGATGGTGGCCGGCGTGATCCGGCAATGGTGTCAGTCGACGCTCGTGCCGAAGATCCCCGCGCTCGAAGCGGGCACCGAGATGCCGTTCGATCTGATGAAGAAGATGGCGAAGGCGTTCGGCTTCGACGCGATGCTCGGCGGCGCGGTCAAGAAGCGGATCGCGAAGCTGCGCACCGGCGACGTCGCGCCCGACGACGACGGCCTCGCGAAGTCCACCGGCAACCCGATGATGATGCACGTCGTGGTCAAGGAGCTGTCGCGGATCTCCCCCGGCTTCGCGATGGGCTTCGGCGTGTCGATCGGCCTCGTCGGCGGCGCGATCGTCGCCAAGGGCACGGCCGATCAGATCGAGCGCTGGGGCCTCCCGATCTCCACCGTGCAGAGCATCGGCGCGTGGTGCCTGACCGAACCCAATGCAGGCTCCGATGCCTTCGGCTCGATGCGCACCACCGCGAAGCCGGTCGACGGCGGCTACGTCCTCAGCGGCTCCAAGACCTTCATCACCAACGGCCCTGGCGCCGACGTGTTCCTCGTCTACGCGAAGATCGATCGCGGCGAGCCCGAGGCCGAGCGCGGCCTGGCAACGTTCATCGTCGAGCGCGGCATGACCGGCGTCACCGTGGGCCCGCCGTTCAAGAAGATGGGCATGCGCGATTCGCCGACCTCCGAGGTGTTCTTCGACGAGGTCAAGCTCGGCATCGAGCACCTCCTCGGTGGCAAGGAGAAGGGCAAGGGCGGCCGCACCGACACCAAGGACTCGCTCGGCAGCGAGCGCTCCGGCGTTCCCTCCATGGCGTGGGGCATCATCGAGCGTTGCTACGACGCCTCGCTCGCCTACGTCCGCGAGCGCAAGCAGTTCGGCCGCGCGATCGGCGAGTTCCAGGCCGTGCAGCTCAAGATCACGGATCTGTTTCTCAAGCTCCGCACCGTCGAGAACATCGTGTTCCGCCTCGCGTGGATGCAGCAGAACAATGTCAAGGACATGCCGTACATCAACGCGTCCAAGGCGATGAGCGCGCAGCTCGCCGTCGAGGCGGCGATGACCGCGATCCAGATCCACGGTGGCTACGGCTACATGGAGGAGCTCGGCATCGAGAAGCTCGCCCGCGACTCCAAGATGCTCGAGCTCGGCGCCGGCACCACCGACATCAACTTGCTCGCGGCCGCGCGCCAGTTGATCGGCGTCACCGAGTAGCGTGGGCGGCCAGCTCACCCTGGACGTCGAGGGCTAATCCGCGGCCGCCGCGCAACTCGGCTCCGGTCGCGGTGTCGAATCCACGATGGCACCCCGGGCGTGGATCGCTCATGCTCTCTCGATGCGGAGGATCGCGGTCCTGTGCCTGCTCGCCGTGTGCGCGCTCGCCGAAGCCGCGCCGCTGGACCGGCCCGAGGTTCCGCGCACCCAGCGCGTGCTCGACCTCGGAACCCACGAGGGTGTGCCCTGGCCGATCATCAATGCGCCGGTCGATGGTCCGCTCCCAGCCGCGCCGACGCGGACGGAGCCGCCTCCGGCAGCGCCGACCAAGGCCGGCGGCCGCGTGTTGGCCGTCGTCGATCAGATCCGCACGACGCTCGTCGAGTCCCGATACCAGCACCCGACCTCCGTCCGCGCGAAGGACGGCGTCTACCTGTGGGACTGCTCGGGCATGGCGGCCTGGATTCTGAGGCGCGCCGCACCGCACGCACTGCTCGCCCTCGGAAGCAGCCGTCCCGTGGCGCGGGACTTCGTCGCCGCGATCGAGCGCGCACCGACCACGAAAGCCCGCGGCGGTTGGCAACGCGTTGCGCGGATCTCCGACGTCATGCCCGGCGACGTGTTCGCGTGGCGTCGTCCGCGTGGCCTGCCGAGCAAGAACACCGGCCATGTTGGCATCGTCCTCGACCGCCCGTTGCCGGTGCCGGGCGTGGCCGGCGGCTGGGCGGTGCGGATCGCCGATTCGACGTCGTCGCATCATCAGGATGACTCGCGCACCGACGACGCCGATGGAGGCTTCGGCATCGGGACGCTCGTGTTCCTCGCCGACGACCAGGGCCGCGCGACGAGCTACGGCTGGGCCGGTACGCGGAGCGAGTGGTACATCGTCACGCCGATCGCGTTCGGTCGCGTGTCTCGCTAAGATCGCTCCACTCACCGCCCTCACCGCCCGACCGACGTTGATTGCCGCTCGTTCACGAGGGCGCGAGACTTGTCCGAGTTGCGCCCGCCATCCGGCCACCCGGGCCGGAACCCGGACAAACCGGACGCACGCGCGCAACGATCTCGAAGCCTTGAGGTTGGCGCGACGTGACCAGGGCGTCAACGTGTTCCACGCGGGGGCCGCCATTACGTTCCGCACGCCGCTCGTGTTCGCACCCTGAGTCGTCCTTGGCGAGCGGCGAGTGCCGACCCTTCGTGATCGGAAACAGATCGCACGGCGGAGTCATGTAGAATTCAAGGTGATGCGCACACTAGCCGTGCTGTTGACCCTCGCCGCGTGCAGCGACTCGTCGTCGACGAGCTCCGATGCGGATCCAGGCGACGACGCCGATGTCATCACGTGCCCCGATTGCTCGCTCCTCGCGGTGCACCCCGCCGCAGCAAGCACGGGCGACACGCTGGCGCTGGAGGGCACGTTCGCCGAAACCGCCACGGTCGACTTCCCCGGTGCGCCCGGTGTCCCAGCAACGATCGTCGGAGCGCACCGAGCGACCGTGGTCGTGCCTGCACAGGCCACCAGCGGCGAGCTACGCGTCACGACGGGCGGCGCGACGGTGGGGCCCGTCGAGTTCCGCCGTGTCCCCTTCACGATCGGCGTGCGAGAGATCGCGGCGCCTGAACAGGCGGAACAGCCGCGCACGCTCCCGGCGATCTCTCGCGCGCTCCACTGCACCGTGACGATCGGCAGCTACCTCTACATCATCGGCGGCGAGGGCGCCTCCCCCGACGTTCAGGTGCTGCGCTCGATCGTGCACCCCGATGGTTCGGTCGGCGAGCCGGAGCTGGTGGCAAGCTTTCCGGGTTCTCGGCAAGCACCGGCGTGCGCGGCGACCGGCACGCACCTCTACGTGATCTCCGGCGACGGGTCGGGCTCGATCTCGCAGGCCCCGATCATCGCCGATGGCGAGCTTGGCGCGTGGACGATGGCGAGCGCCGCGCTCGCGACGCCGCGGCTCGGTCCGTCGGCCAGCATCGTCGGCGATTCGCTCTACGTGATCGGAGGGATCGACTCTACGTTCCTCGGTACGATCGAACGCGCACGGATTGCCAAGGACGGATCTCTCGGTCCGTTCGCGACGGTGACGACCACGCTCGCCACACCCCGCTTCAGGCACACGAGCCTCGTCCTCGGAGGTGCGCTGTATGTTCTCGGCGGGGATCCCGGCGGCTCGACCACCAGCGTGGAGCGGTCTCCGATCTCACCCGACGGCGACCTCGGCTCATTTGTCGCCGGCCCGGCACTGACCACTCCTCGCATTGCACCGGCCGTGGTGCGGGTTGGCAACGTGATCTACGTGATCGGCGGCGCGGTCGCCACCTCCGAACGCGCGGCGATCGCGGGAGACGGCACGCTCGGTTCGTGGACCGCCGCACCGGCGCTCGATCTACCCGACACGCGCTACAACTTCACCGCGGTCATCGCGGCAAATCACCTCTACATGATCGGAGGGCTGTCCGCGAGCAACGGCGGCACGCTGAACCGCCGCGACTTCTTGCGTGCTCCGCTCGATGAGAGCAGCGGGCTGTCGACGTTCGCCACGGCGAGCGCTGCGCTGTCGACCGCACGGCACAGCCACACCGCGACCGCGATCGGGCGGCATCTGTACGTGCTCGGCGGCCGCCAAGCACTGCTGCCGATCGACACGATCCTGCACGCGACGATCGCCGCCGATGGAACGATCGGCACGTTCGCGCCACTCACCGCGAAGCTCGCCGTCGAGCGTTCCGGTCACGCGACCGTGATCGGCGGACAATTCCTGATCGTGATCGGCGGGCTCGGCGCACAGGCCGAGCAGGCGAAGATCTCGCCCGAGGGCACCCTCGGGCCGTTCTCGCTGTTGCCAGGTTCGGTCATGACGACCGCACGCGAGCATCACTCGGCGGCCGTGGCCAACAACATCGTGTACGTGACCGGCGGGCGAAATGGCACCACGCTCGCCACGGTCGAACGGGCGTTGATCGCCCCGAACCTCGGGCTCGGGAGCTTCACCGCCACCAGCAACCTCATCGCGGCTCGTGAAGGGCACACCAGCGTCGTGCTCGGAGACAAGTTGTACGTGATCGGCGGACGGGCCACCCCGACGCCCTACCGCGCCACCATCGAGGTGGCGACGATCAACGGCGACGGCACGCTCGGTGCGTTCGCCACCGCATCGATGTCGCTGCAGGTGCCGCGCGCGTTTCACACGAGCGCTGTCGTCGGGCGCTACCTCTACGTGTTCGGGGGCGAGAACGCAGGGACCAACCTCGCGTCCGTCGAGCGCGCGCCGATCAGCGCCGACGGAACCCTGGGTGCGTTCGCGACCGTCAGCGGGGTGACCCTCAACACCGCGCGCAACAAGCTCGCAGCGGTAGCTCTCGGGAGCTCGGTCGTCCTCGTCGGCGGGACGATGGGCCAGTCCGATCAGGGCATCTTGACCAGCATCGAGCGAGCGGCGCTCGAATAGGAGCCGGTGACTGGAAGGCCCTCTATCCGAGCCCCGCGTTCCAGCCGATGACCGAGCGCGACGCCGGCTGGATGGCGCGGATCATCGCGCGCTTCACGCCGGCCGATATCGGCTCGGTCGTCGCGATGGCGAAGTTCGCCAACCCGAGCGACACCGCGTACCTCCTGATCGATCGCTAGCACGCCATCGTGAAGCGCTACTTCTCGTTCAGCGGCAAGAAGGTCCACTCGACCAAGTGCGACGCCGCGGCCGACTGCGTCCTCGCGATGGATTCGCGCGGCAAGTGGGACGTCGTCCCGGAGGCAGCGCCGAAGGCGGATGCCAAGAAGCCGGACGCGAAGCCCGACGTCAAGAAGCCCGCCGCGAAGTAACGCTAGGTGCGGGCATGGCAACGTTGGTCGGGGCTTCGGCCG
>JAYVLW010000069.1:0-4686 GCA_043759315.1 Myxococcales bacterium | reverse complement strand
CACGAGGGCCCGTGATCGCGATCCCCGACCAGCCGTCGCCGGCGAGCGGCGAGGTGGTGATGGCCATCGCCGGATCCGCCACCGCGATCGCGTGGACCGCGCGAGGCGTGGGACCCGGGAGCTCGAGGCGGTAGTCGGTGGCCTCGAACCGCGCCGCGTCGCAGCGACCTTTGGGGGTGCCCTCCTTGAAGCAGTCCTTGACGGCCGTGCGTCCGATCGCGGGCCGACCGCCGGTCTTCGCGACGTTCGCGATCACGAGCTTCGTCGCGCCGATGGTCTTCTCCGCGCGACCAGACTTCGCGTCGAGCGCGAGGCCGCCAGCGACGCGGAAGCGGAGGTTCATCGGCCGGTCGGCGCCGTCGGTGTCGGCGCGATCGATCACGACGAGCACGGCGTCGGTGCCGGCGAAGGACGGCACGAGCACGAGATCGCGGATCGCGTCGGGCACGTCGGACTTGCGATCCTGGAACTTGTAGGCGTCGGAGTAGTCGCAGCGCACGG
The DNA here is from genome assembly GCA_043759315.1 of Myxococcales bacterium. Classification (GTDB taxonomy): domain Bacteria; phylum Myxococcota_A; class Polyangia; order Haliangiales; family Haliangiaceae; genus JABFXX01. The sequence continues at coordinate 4,185 of JAYVLW010000069.1, read as the reverse complement.
CGACGATGCCGGACCTGGTCTGCGCGGCCCAGTCCCACCCGACCTTCTCGCCCCAGGCGCCCTGGCTCGGGATGTAGTCCTTCGGGAGCTGCGCGGACGCGACGGTCGGTGCGTTGCTGGTGAGCGTGGACGCGGAGCCGTAGGGCGACGGATCGACGATCGCGTCGTCCTTGCCGCGCGACAGCACGAAGTTGCCCGCCTTCGGCTGGCGGTGGTCCGTATCGATGGCGCGCTGGCACTCGGCGACGAACCAGATCGCCTTGTCATCCCACCGCGTGCGCGCGTAGACGGTGCCGGTCGCCGCGCTCGCGTACCACGTGGGCCACGATGCGCGCGGCGCGAGCGCGGGCTTGTCGCCGATGCCGGCGAGAGCGTCGTAGAGCAGGTAGTCGCGATCGACGAGTTGCAGCCGCGACAGCTCGCCCTTCGCCCACGCCTTGTCCTCGGCCTTCGCGTCGCCGAGCGCGATCGCATCGAGCGTGAGCACGTGCGGCGCGAGGTTCGGCTGCTCGTCCTCGGTGTCCTGCCCCGCGTAGACGCGATCGCCGGGCGAGAGCGCGTAGACGTGGCGGCGCAGCACGCTCGACAGCCACGGTTCGACGCCCTTGATCTCGATCCCTGCACCGCGCGCCACGCGAGCGGCGAGCGCGTAGTGCGCGATCGCGAGCGGCCCGTACTGCCAGCCCTCGGGCCAGTCCCCTCCGTCGAGGATGCCGCCCGCGGCGAGGGCCGCCGCCATGTCCTTGCCCCACAGCTCGTCCGCGACGAACGCCCAGGTCTTCGGTCCGTTCTCCTCGGCTGCCTCGCCACCTTGCGCGATCGCGATCAGGGTCGCCGCCGCGAGATAGCCCGCTTGATAGTTCGAGCCCGCGACGCGTGCTCGATAGCCGCTGTCCTTGTACCAGGTGAGCCACGCCGCCCAGCGCTGTCGCGCCTTCTGCCGCAGCGCAGGGGTCATGCCCGGCGCGTCGTGCAGCCAGTCGTACGCGAGCGCCGTGTAGGGACCGAGGTTCCTGATCGCGTAGCCCGAGTCGCGCGTCGCGGCCTTGTCGCCACCCTGCTTGTCGCCGACCTTGTCGAGATCGTCGAGGAGCGCGGTGAAGTACTTGATCGCGGTCTGCGCGTGCTCGGGCTTCTCCGTCGCCGCCCACGCCACCAGGCACGCCTGCAGCACCTTCGCCCACTCGGAGCCCTGGTACACGGCGTTGTCGTGCTCGGGCGTGTCGTGGGCGTCGATGCAGAGCTTGATCGCGCCGATCACCGGCCCGCGCTCCGCCGCCGCCTGCGACTTCCACGCGGTCTTCACTTGCGCATCGAGGAGCATGCGCGGATGCGGCCCGCTCGGCTCGGGCGGTGCCGCATGCGCGACGGCAGTCACGAGCAGAATGCAGAGGCCGGCGAAGCGCATCCCCGCACCCTAGCGCAGGTCCTACCGGATCGCGGTGCGCCCGGTCAGCGTCATCGTCTTCTCGATCAGTGAGACAAGCTCACGCCGCTCCGCATTGTCGCCCGCGGCGGCCTTCGCCATGTCGCGGATGTCGGCGAGGCTCCAGTGCTCCGCGTCCTGCCCACCGCGCAGCACGTCGGCGAACGCCGCCGTGGCGAACGCGAACCGGAAGTCCGACGACGAATTCGCGAACGAAGCCGCCACGCCACCGCTCATCGGATATGCGGCCTCGGTCGCCTTCTCGCCGTTCGGCGCCTTGTGGCGGATCCGCACACCACCGAGTGGCGCGTTGGTCTGCTTGCCCTCGGGGGTGAGCTCGACCTCGTAGAGCGCGGTCACCTGATGGCCCGCACCGATCTCGCCGGCGTCGACCTTGTCGTTGCGGAAGTCGGTATCCTTGATGTCGCGGTTCTCGTAGCCGACGAGCCGGTAGCGCGCGACCATCTTCGGATCGAAGTCGACCTGGAACTTCGCATCCTTCGCCACGACCTCGAGCGTCGCGCTGAGGTCCGTCTGGAACACCTTCGTCGCCTCGTCCATCGAGTCGATGTAGAAGCTGTTGCCATTGCCCTTGTCGGCGAGCTGCTCCATCAGCGCGTCCTTGTAGTTGCCGGTGCCGAAGCCGATCGTCGATAACGTCACGCCTTCCTTCGCGCGACCCTCGATGATCTTCAGGATCTCGTTGTGTGTGTGCGCACCGACGTTCGCGTCACCATCGGAGAGCACGATGACGCGGCTGATCGCACCAGGGCGCACGCCCTGCATCGCCTGCTTGTAGGCGAGGTCGATCCCCGAAGCCATGCCGGTCGAGCCGGAGGCCACGAGGTCATTCAGCGCGGCGATGATCTTCGACTTCTCGCCGGCGCCCGTCGGCTGGAGCACGACCCGCGTCGAGCCGGCGTACGTCACGAGCGAGACCGTGTCGCCCTCGCCGAGGTTCATGGTCAGCGTGGTCAGCGCCTTCTTCGCGAGCTCGAGCTTGTCGGGCGACTGCATCGAGCCCGACACGTCGACGAGGAACACGAGGTTCGCCGGTTTGCGCTCCTGCGCCGACTTCGCCTTCGTCGCCACGCCCACGCGCACGATGTGTCGACCAGGCGCCAGCGGCGACGGCGCCGCATCCATGATCACGGAGAACGGCGAATCGCTCTGCGGGGTCGGGAACGCGTAGCGGAAGTAGTTGACGAACTCCTCCACGCGCACTCCCGCCGGCACCGGCAGCTGGCCCTCGAGCAGCTTGCGCCGGGCGAGCGAGTACGACGCCGTGTCCACATCCGCCGCGAACGTCGACAGGTGATCTTTGGTCGCATCGACCCACGGGTTCTTGCCCCAGTCCTGGTAGCCCTCACCAGTGGTGGTGTCGGTGGCGCCCGGCCCGGACGGATACGCGCCATTCACCGACATCCCCGAGCCCATCGCGACACCGTCCCCGGCATTGGCGGCCTTGCCGCGACCAGACTCGGCCTCGACCTTCATGATGGCGGGGCTCTCGTGGACCGCCATCCGGTCCTCCGACTTACGCTTGCCGCAGGCGGGGATGAGCAGGGACGAACACAGCAGTACGGACGCGAGGGTCTTGCGAAGCATCATCGAGCGGTCCTCCTTGGGGTGCTCGCTGTGACGCTCGACGGCGTGGGGCGTTCTGTCCCATCTCGTGAATCATTGTCGTGAACCGACGACAACAATCCCCCCAAGCTCGCGACCGACCCGGTGTCAGCGGCGCGGGAGCGCGGGCATCGTCGCTGCCTCGGGCGTGGCCACGGGGGAAGTGATCGCAGCCGAGCTCTGCGGCACCAGCAAGCGTTCCACGTCGAGCGGCGTGCTCTCCGCCGTGATCATCGGCCTCGGGCGATGCGCGCTCCACCACGCCTGTGCGCGCAACTCCGTCCACGCGTGCTCCGTGGGGATCTCGATCGCGCGCAGCGATGCCGAAAGCTCGCGGGCATCGGATGGTCTGTCCTCCGGATGTTTCGCGAGCAGGCGGATCACGATGGCCTCGAGCTGCGGAGGCAACCAGCCCCGCACGCGCGGACGGAGCTCCGGCACGGGGTCGCTGACGTGCGAGCGGATCGCGCTGTCCTCGTCGGGCCGCGCGAACACCTCGCCCGCGGTGAGCAGCCACCACGCGACACAGCCGAGCGCGTAGAGGTCGCTCCGCGCATCACCGCCGCTGCCCGTCACCTGTTCCGGCGGGATGTAGCCCGGCGTGCCGACGACCGCGCCCGCCTGGGTCAGCTTCGACGTGCGCGGGAGCTGGATCTCCTGCGAGCGCGGCGCAGGCAGGGAGACCATGTCGATCGGATCCGGAATCGGATCCGAGATCGTGTGGACGATGCCGAAGTCGAGCACCTTCGCGATGTCCACCTCGTCGGCGGCGCGGCTGAGGTAGATGTTCGCCGGCTTGATGTCGCGATGGAGCAACCCGGCATCGTGCGCCTCCGCGAGCGACTGGCACGCGTGCACGAGGATCTGGATCACGCGCGCCGCCGGCTGCGCACCGAACTCGCGGACCAGCCGATCGAGATCGAGGCCGTCGAGCAGCTCCATCACGTAGAAGAACGTGCCGTCGTCGGCGACGCCGTAGTCGAACAGCGCGATCGTGTGCCGCGAGCGCATCGATGCGAGCGTCTGCGCCTCGCGCCGGAACCGCTCCTTGGCCTTCGCGCGGTGCAGCGGATCGGCGAGCGCCTCGGGCCGCACGAGCTTGACCGCCGCATGGCGCGCGAGCAGCCGGTGCT
>JAYVLW010000068.1:0-14141 GCA_043759315.1 Myxococcales bacterium | reverse complement strand
GCCAGTATAGCGAGGTCGGGGCTACAGCGAGCGCGTCGCTGTCAGCGATGCGATGTCACTCGACGATGCTCGGACGCCGGGCCCGGCCGAGCGACGCTCATCGCATGCGGACGCACCTGGTGGGGATCCTGCTCGCGCTGACGATGGCTCCGGCGGCGGCACGCGCCGAGCACCCGAACCTCGACCTGCACGTCGGGGTCGGCCTGCCCGCCGGCGGCGTCGGCCTCGGCGTGCGGGTGGGGCCGGTGGAGGTGCTCGCGGAAGGCGAGTTCCTCGGCGCGGCGTTCGTGATGGTGATGTCGGCGACGGCGCACGTCAACGTGGACGTCGTGCGTCACCCGCGCTGGTCGTTGTACGCCGGCGCGTTCGCCTCGGTCCTCCAGCTCGTCGCCGGCTCGGACGAGGTGATCGAGGAGCAGTACCGCGGCGGCGGCCCGGTCGTCGGCGTCCGCATCCACCACCGCAGCGGGTCGATGTCGCACGCGATCGAGCTCGGCGGGATGTACGGGCGCTGCGCGCAGGAGATGTGCAACGACGGCCGCGATTGGGTCTCGCTGCAGGCCGCCTATCGCCTGCACTTCCACTTGCTGTAGCCCGCACGCCCAGTTCGCGGTGGCCGCCAGAGCGCACTCACTTCACGAACTGATCGCCCGTGCCAGGTCCGAGCGTCGTATCCATCAGCGCGCGCCGCTGCGCCTTGGTCAGCAGCGGCGGACAGCGTTCCACCATCTCCTCGTACGTCTGTGGGGTGGCGTAGCAGCCCTTCGCCGCATCGCTCCATCCGTCTGCCGCACAGCGCGCGCGGTAGCCACGCGCCAGGCCGGCGAGCGCTGGCTCCTTGGCAACGAGGACGGCGTCGACGTTCGCGGTGAGCTCCTCGCACGTTGCGCCCGCGCGGAGCGTTGGGCCGCGAGACCCACACGCCATGGCAGCAAGGAGGACTCCGGATCTCCACATGCGCCGCACGGTACGCCTGACCGCGCGGCGGGAGCCGCCAATCTGGGCACAGAACGCGACAGCGGCGATTGATCGATCTCCGCGGAGTGGGCCGCACGCTCGGAGTCTGGCCCGCTCGGGCCGCACGCAGTCGCTACCGCGGTAGCGGCGTGCCGAACTTCGCCTGGTAGTCCTTCGCGAGCTGCTCGCGGGCGGCAGTGTCCTTGGCGCGGTCGTAGGCTTTTCCGAGCGTGCGCCACGCCTGGCCGAGGCCCGGGTCGACGGCGATCGCCTTCTTCAGGTGCTCGATGCCGACCTTCGTGCTGGCCAGGCTGGTGTCCTTGAACGCGATCGTCCCGAGCAGATACAGCGCCCACGACTCGTCGGGGAACGCCGCGATCGCGCGATCGCAGGCCGCCTTCGCGGCGGCGCTGCCGCGCCGGAGATCGAGATCGCAGCGCGCCGCGGCGAGCCCGGGCGCACCCGGCCAAGACTTCTCCGCCGCCGCGAGCGTCTTCTCCGCCTCCGCGTACTTGCTGCCATAGACCTCCGCGAGCGCCTTCTTCACGGCCGCGACGAGCTCGCCTTCACGCTCGGGCGCAACGAACTTCGCGCCACGTGGCACGCCGTAGCGATTGCGGGTCTCCGCGACGCCGGCCGACAGCTCGTCCTTGCCGAGCTTGGCCTTCGCGATCGCCTCCTCGGTCCAGGTCAGCGAGCCCATGCGCTGGTAGTGCTTGATCACGGCTCGCCATGCGACCTCCGCCCCACCGGGCAGGTTCGCGATCTTGGCCTCGGCCTTCACGAGCTCCTCGCGCGCGGCGGCCTTGTCGCCGGCCTCGAGCAGGGCTTCGGCGACCGCGAGGTGCGGGTTCGGATCGCCCGGTGCAAGCTCGCTCGCGCGTGCGCACGCGGCCCGGGCCTTCGCGTCGGGCGGCTTCGGCGGCGCGGGTGGCCTTGACTTGTCGCCCTGCTTGGGCGGCGAGTCGGCAGGACGGGCCCTGAGGAGGATGTCGCACTTGAGCTGGGTGAGCGCTGCATTTCCCGGATACGCCGCGACGACGTTGTCGAGCTCGGCCATCGCGTCGTCGATCTTGCCTTGCCGCGCGAGCTCCTTGATCCGGGTGATCTGGTCGTACGCGGCGGGTGGGATGTCCGTGGCCGTCTTGCCCGCGCGCTTCGCGTCGATCACGTTGCGCAGACGATTCACCACTTGTTCCTTGTCGGCGGCGACCCAGCCGCCCCACTCGGACTTCTCGATTGCCTCGAGCAGCTTCTTCGCGATGGTCTCGTTCGCCCCGTCGCTCACGCGCTCGTCGACCGCGAGCTGCAGCAGCTCGCGGTTGCGCTCGGAGAAGCCGACTTGTTTCGGCGAGTACGTGGGGTTCTGCAGCCACTGCGGATCGGTCTCCGCGATCGCGCCGAGCGTGGCGGCGAGGACGTGCACGAGCACGACGGTCTGCTTGTGCCGGCGGTGCGCATTGATCAGCTCGCCGCGCTCGGCGTCTTTCAGATCCGGCAGCGTCGCGGCGAGCGCATCGGTCTCGGGCTTCTCGGCCCACGAGCGGAGGATCACGTGGTGCCCGAGCGGCTCGCCCGCACCGAGCTCGCTCATCACCTTCGTCGCCGTGTCGTTCGGCGCGATCACGCCGAGCACCCACGTCACGCCGTCGCCCTTGTCGAGCTCGCGCAGCTGCGCGAGTGCCGCCGAGGGGTCGCCGGTGCGCGCCCAGTCGGTGACCTTCTCGATCTGCAGCTTCGCACCCACGAGCGGCGTCAGGAGCTGGCTCGCGTAGTCGATCTGGTCGGTCAGCTCGTCCTTCCACCTCGGTAGCGCGCGTACAGCGGGATCCGCGTAGACGCGAATCGTCACGGTCCGGGGATCTCCCTGTTTCGGACGCTCGGCCTCGAGCGTGGCCGGCAGGTGCTTGCCGAGATCGGCCACGTGCTCCTTGAGCTGGGGGCCGCTGCACGCGGCGGCGAGCACGGCCAGGGCACAGGCAACTTCGCGAGACATGTTTGGACTCTCCCCGCTGATCTGCGGGCGCGCAAGTCGTAGGATGCGCCCGTGTTACTGCTCGACGAACGGATCCTCGCTGACGGGACGCATGCGCGCACGCACGCCGAGGTCGAGGGCGACAAGGTCCGGATCCGCGATGACGATGGTACGAGCGGCGAGCTCTCGATCGCGGCGCTCGATCGCGTGATGACGCGGTACGGGCGCGAGCTCGAAGAGACCATCGGGCTCGTCGGAGACGTGCTCGAGCTCCCGGGTGGCTATCGGCTCCGCCGGCTCCGCTATCACGCCGTTGTCGACGCGACCGGCCGCGATTACCTGGTGTGGGAGCGCCCGGATGGCGAGCCGCTGGCGGCCGTCGGGACGATGGTCACGGCGGCGCTTCGCTACCTGGTGTTGCGTCTCTCAGACGCCCGCCCTCAGATTCCTGAGGGTGGCGGCACGTAACGGCACGATTTCAGGGGTGTGAGCCGTGACTTACCTGGCTGTCAACAGGCACTTGGCTGTGGCACGGGGGGTGCTACTTCCCGTTGTCGTGTCCCGGTGGTTTCTGACCCTCGCGCTCCTCGTGGCTTCCGCCACCGGCAGCGCCATGGCCCAGTCCGCCCCCGTGACCGCGAAGGCTGCGGCCGAGGCGACCGCGCTCGAGGGAAGAACCGCCCAGCTCTCCGCACAGCGGGCCGCGCTCGCGAAGACGTACGGCGAGCAGCTCGAGGTGATCGACCGCCTGAAGAAGCAGCGCGCGTCGTGGCGTCGCGATCGCGAGCTGCGCGAGAGCCTCGCCGCGGCGAACGAGACCGCGACCAAGCTCGGCGCCGCGACGAACGAGCTCGCGAAGGCGAACACGGCGCTCGCGCAGAGCCGCCGCGCACTGATCGCGACGATCGACGCCGAGCTCGCGACCAAGCCCGCAGCGCCGCGCGCCGGCGAGCTCGCGCTCATGAGGAGCCGGCTGTCGCCGCAGGTCGCCGATCGCAAGCTGCACCGCATCGTGCTGCCGGACCTCGAGGTCGATCCGCTCGCGGATCCCGAAGAGCTCGAGCAGCAAGCCGCGGCGTTGCGCGACTCGGAGGCCGAGCTGTCGCGTCAGGTCGTGGGCCTGGAGAAGCAGGCCACCGAGCTCGACGAGGTCGCGAAGCTGCGCAAGGCGCACGATCGCGCCAGTGACCTCGCAAAGCGCGACGACGATCAGCCGCAGCGCACGGCGCAACAGGGTGGCTCGCGCGGCACGTTCGGCGGTGCAGGGGACGCGAGTCCTGCGCCCGAGACCGCGGGCGGCACCACCGGTGGCGACAAGGGCAACTCCGGTGGTGGGCCCTCGGGCCTCACCGGCTTCGAGTCGGATGCGAGCGTCGTCCTCTCGGGCGTCGTCGACTCGGCGACGATCGACACGCTGACGCGTGCCCAGCGATCGGGTGATCCGGCGATCCGGGCGGCCGCGGCGAAGAAGACGCGCGACGCGGTCGCGGGCCGGCTCGAGCAGCTGCGCAAGAAGCGGGCGGAGATCGAGGCGCTCGTGAAGGCACGCAAGCCCAAGCGCTGATCCGCCGGCAAGGCACCAGGCGAGTACCTGCCCGTGGGGTAGGCTACGCGCGTGACGCCTTCGCGCCCTCGCATTCTCACGGGAGATACCCCGACCGGCCGCCTGCACGTCGGGCACTGGGTGGGCTCACTCGAGAACCGCGTACGCCTTCAGGACGAGTACGACTGCTACTTCCTGATCGCGAACATGCACGCGTTCACCACGCGCGCCGACAAGCCCGACGAGATCCGCCGCGACACGATCGAGATCGTGAAGGATTGGCTCGCTGTCGGGATGGATCCGGAGCGCTCCACGTTCGTGTTGCAGACCGAGATCCCGGCGATCGCGGAGCTGACGTGGCTGCTGGCGATGCTGCTCCCGTTCAACCGGGTCATGCGCAACCCGACGCTGAAGGAGGAGATCGCGGCGAAGGGGCTCGGAGATCAATACTCGTTTGGCTTTCCCCTGTACGCGGTAGGGCAGTGCGCAGATATCCTGGCCTTCCGCGCCGACCTCGTTCCGGTGGGCGAGGATCAGCTCGCGCACCTCGAGATGTGTCGCGAGGTCGCACGCCGCTTCGATCACCAGTACTGCGGGGTGCCGACCACAACGGAGGACGCCGGCTACGCGGCGGCCGGTGGCGTGTTCCCGATCCCTCAGCCCAAGGTCGGGCGGGTCGCACGGCTGGTCGGTACCGACGGCGTGAACAAGATGTCGAAGAGCCTCGGTAACGCGATCTTCCTCTCCGACGAGGCGCGTGACATCCAGAAGAAGACCGGCAAGATCTTCACCGGCCGGCAGTCCGCGACCGAGCCGGGCGATCCGAAGAACGCCCTGTTCGAGTTCGTGAACGCGTTCATCCCCGACGAGGCGCGCCGCGCGGAGCTCGCGGGTGTCTACGCCCGCGGCGAGATCGGCGACGGCACGGTGAAGCAGGAGGTCGCCGCCGCGATCGATGGGCTCGTCGCACCGATGCGCGAACGCCGGCGCGCACTCGACGGCCCTGCGGGCGAAGCGCGGATCGTCGAGCTGCTCCACGCGCATGCCGCGAAGGCGAACCTGGTCGCCGAGGAGACGCTCGCCATGGCGAAGGCGGCGATGAAGCTCGACTTCGGTCCCCGGAAGCTGTCGTTCACGGGATCTTAGAGCCAATGCTGGTCAGAAAAGGAACGTTGACTTGGACATACGTCCAAGTACGTCCAAGTCAACGTTCCTTATCTGACTGGCGTTGATCCTAGAGCAGCTTGTGGACGATCACGCCGCGGTCGCCTTCGACGGCCTCGGCGAGGAAGATCCGCACCCGCGCGAGCAGGCGAAGCAGCTCCGACACGGAGACTTCGATGACCTGCATCGTCGCGATGTTCTTCATCAGGTAGTCGTCGCTGATCTTGGCGACCGCCGCGAGCAGCTTGATCACCGTCTTCGGTGCGAAGTAGCGGGCGCTCGAATGCAGGCCGTCGTCGAGCGCGACGAAGCGCTCGCCGCCGCCTCCGAGGAAGCCGAGTGGATGGGCGACCGGGTGAGCCCCGAGCGCACGGTGCAGCGATTCCCAGACCGCCCCGAGATCGGCGGTGTGTGGCTGGACGTACGATCCCATCTTCGACGTACGGTCGTCATAGGTGGGGAGCGTCATCTCGGCCGGACTCGTCAGGTCGGAGTCCGTGACGGAGAACAGCGTGCAGGTGGCCACGCCTTCACCTTAAAGGAAGTCGCTAACCGCGTGCCAGAGCGCTGACCACGTCGTCGAGCTCGTCGAACGTGGCCTGGGCCTCGGTGGCGGGAATGCCGAACGCGTCCGCGATCGTGCCCAGGAATCCGAGCTCGTCGTCGTGGACCTCCAGGTCACACAGCGACGTGATGCATGCGAGCTTGTAAGCGACACGGCGACCGTCGGCATCGAGGTTCGCGGCGGCCGCGGCGAGGCGCGCCGCGGCTCCCTCGTTGGCGAGCTGGGCGGTGAGGTGATCGAACAGCTCCACGAGCAGACCGGGCTTGAGGTCCCCGCCGAGCCAGGCCTCGAGATTCGAGACCAGGAGCTCGATCTCGGCCTCGGCCAGCTCGCCGTCGGCGGCGGCGGCGAGGAATGCGACCTCGACCAGCGTGTGAAGGCGCTCCGGATCGGCTGCCAGCTGCGGGGGCAGGGTGGTGCCCAGAATGCGGCGGCGCTCCTGTAGTTGCCTCGAATCCATGTGCGACAGCATAGCCGCGGGGGGCGCCACATCCTGACATCCGTGTCGCAATCCTCACCACTCCGTGGGATCTCGACCGGTAAACCTCGGCTGGAAACAACTGCTTGACGAATGGCGCGGGGCTTGCTGTCGTGGAGATCACGATGACGATGCCCAAGGTTACGTCCGCCCTCCTGCTCGGCCTGTCCCTGCTCGCCGTGTCCTCCACGGCCTACGCGGACGATGACGATGACGACATGCAGCCCCCGCCGCCGGTGATGCCGGCCGGCCCGCCGCCGGTCTACCAGGCCCCGCTCGCCCAGACCACCCAGGGGACCTACGTGCCCCAGAGCGTGGCGCTCTCGGGGCCGGAGGAGATCACGGACAACACCGAGGGCCGCGCGGCCCCCGCCGGCTACACCTCGGTCAAGCGCTCGCGCAAGGGCCTGCTGATCGGCGGCGGCGTGACGCTCGGCGTCTCCTACGGCATCAGCGCGATGACGGCCGCGATCGGCTCTGACATCTCGGGCAGCGACGGCAGGAACGAGGTCGCGGCGCTGTGGATCCCGGTCGCCGGTCCGTTCATCCAGATCGCGAACACCGACAGCGCTACCGCGAAGGTGTTCCTGGTCGGGCTCGGCGGGGCGCAGCTCGCCGGCGCGGTGATGCTGTACTACGGCCTGACCACCACCAAGACGGTGTTCGTGCGCAACGACCTCGTCGGAAGCCTCAACGTCGGTCCGATGGTCGGCGAGCACAGCACGACCGGCATGGTCGTCTCCGGCCGGTTCTAGCTCGCCAGCAAGCCTCGAGCGTGGGGCGCGCAGCAACGCGAAGCGTCGGGCAGGTCGATCAACGCGTCCAGCGGACGCCAGCGCCGAGCACCAGCGCCGTCCCGCCATACGAGGCGGGCATCGAGTCGGTGCTCGTGGTCTCGCGGCGCAGCAACCACATGCGCTCCGCGAACAGATCCGCGCTCCACGCGGGCGTGAGCTTGTAGCTGCCACCCGCGGTGAGGCCGAGCCGCGTCGCATCGGGCGAGGATGGCGTGAGGTGGCTCGACGGCACCGGCGAAGGGTCGTAGTAGACACCCGCGCGCACGATCAAGCGATCGCGGGTCCACTCACCACCGGCGCGCACCGCGATGGTGTCGTGCCAGCCGTTCTCCTGGACGGCCTCGGGGGTCGACGCGTTCGCGAACGCGACGGTGGTGCGCTTGTTGACGCTCCAGTTCGCCCACTCGAGGTCGAGCACCGCCGCATACGCGCCGCGCGTGTAGTGCGCGCCGAGCACGAGCGTGTCGGGCATCGTCATCGACGTCTTCGCCGTCTGATCGGGCGTCTTCTCGCTGAAGGCATCCGGGGCCGTGAAGTTCGCGTTGCCGGCGAAGTCGATCGTGGTTCGCCCGCGATACACCAGGCCCACGCCGAGATCCGGCCGAACCTGGACGTACATCGCGGCGTCCACGCCCGCGCCGCGGCCCGAGAGATCGAGGCGAACGTCGCCCTGCGTGTCGATGAAGTCGAGGTTGCGCTGGATCTGCAGGCGACCCGTATCGAGATGCACCCCCGCGGAGACCCGCAGCTTCCCGAAGCTCCACGCGGCGAACGGAGCGGCGCGGAGCACCACGAGCTGCGTCTGCACGGCCTCGACGGCGCCGGGCCAGCTCGCCGGCCACTGCACACCACCACCGAACGGCACGCCGAGCGCGATGCCCGCGGCCCAGCGGTCCTTCGCGTAGCTCGCGTCGAGATGCGGCGGGGTAGACCACGCGCTGTCGGTGTCCGCGGTCCAGCTGCCGTCCATCGCGCGTGCCTGCAGATCGGGATGGGCCAGCGCGAGCGACAGCCCCACGCGCCAACCGCCGCCGTCGGCGAGCGCCGCCGGATCATGCCAGGCCGCGCCGGGATCGCCGTCACGCGCAGCGCCAGCACCGCCGGTGCCCGCCGAGACCGCATTCTGCTCGCCAACCGCGAGGCCGCCCGCCGAGGCGGTGGCAGGCGCGATGATCGCGAGCCCCACGATCGTGGAGCGCGCGACGATCCCGAAGGTCGTGAAGGTGGTCGTCATGGCTGGAGCTCCCCGGAGAGAAAGTTGGCGAGGTCACGAACGCCGGGGAAGTACGCCGGCTCGAGCGGGATCGTGATGAACGCGTGCTCGCCGACATAGTCTCTGCGCGGGGCGTGCGTGACGGCCTGGAGGACCTTCGTATTGTCGTTCGGGATGATGAAGTCGAGCGTGGCCATCTGGATGAGCAGCGCCCGGTTGCCCGTGATCGGGCCGAGGTGCTGTGGATCGACCGCGTCCATGAACCACTTCGCGACCGTCATGAACCGGCGGCCCTCGAAGCTCTCGCGCGTGATGTGGTTGCGCGTGAAGAACGCGTCGAGCTGCGCGGAGAAGAACGTGGAGTCGTCGAACATCGGGACGAGGTTGGCACCCGGGACGTTGAGCACGGCACGCTTGATGTCCGGATCCGTGCCGAGGAACACCGCGCCCATGATCCCGCCGAGGGACTGACCGGCGTAGTAGATGTGCGCGCCGTCGACAGGGCGGCCCATGACGGCCTGCCAGTTGCCGGTGCGCAGCGAGCGATCGAGCGCACCGAGATCGATCAGCGCCTGCTGGAAGTGATCCTTGCTGTTCGCGATGTGATCGATCTCGAGGAACATCGCGCCCGAGGCGACCGGCATGTCGAGGATCGGGAACTGCGCGAGGTGGTTGCCGTTGCCCTGCGCGTCGACGCACTTGCCGACGTCGTTACAGGTCGACCCGCTCTGGCACGGCTCGAGGGAGGTCAGGCTGCCGTCTCTGGGATTGACGACGCTGATCGGACCGCCCTTCGCGCAGTACGTGCGCTCGCCGTGATACGGGAAGTCGATGGAGACCGCCGCGTAGCCCTTCGCGGCGAGGGAGTCGCCGACGGCGAGCACGAAGCGGCGCTCGGTGACGAGGCCGTGGCCGAAGATCACGACGGGGATCGGGCCGGGCTTCGGGTTCTTCGGCACCGTCATCGTGAAGCGGATGTTCTCGACGACGTGCGAGCCGTCGGCGCGCCATGCGCGCGTCACGGGATCGAGGAACACCGGCGATTCGATCGTGCCGTTGTAGACGTCGCCGACGTTGAGGATCGAGCCGATACCGATCGCGAAGTCGAGCAGCGCCTGGCCGGGCGTCATGTGCGTGATGTTCGCGGGGTCCGCCGAGACGGCGAACGTCTCCGCGGAGCGCCGGTAGTCGGCGAGCGGCTTCGCGACGCTCATCGCGGTGAACGGCCACGCCGCGAGGATGTGATCGCGGCCGAGGGCGTCGAGGGCGGCGGCGAGCTCGGTGCGGGAATTCTCGACCTTGCGAGCGTCCCCATCAGGCACCGCGGGGATCTCGCTCTTGCCGTCGACGAGGATCGGCGCCTTCGCCTTGAGGAAGTGACCGACCGGCATGAGCGTCGGCACCAGGCCGCCGGCATCGCGCACGGAGTCTGCGACCACGAGCGCGTAGTGGGTCCGCTCGGCGAGGCGACCCGCCTTCGGCGTGACGACGAGGTGTGTCTTGTCGGCGAGCAGCTCGACCGTGGCGGGCACGAGCACCGGTGCCGGTCCGCCGATCTCGTAGACCTTGACCGAGCTCTCCGTGATCGTCGCGGCGTTCATCGGCGCGGTCAGCTCGAACAGCTGGCTCGACGAGAGCCCGAACCCGTCGAGCTCCTTGAGCCGGCCCTTCGCCTCGCCTTCGACCGCGGTGTCCCACGGCGCGATCGGCGCATCGATCTTGCCCGTTGCGGGATCGATCATCAGATCGATCGGGAGCGGCATGCGCTGCGACGGCTGATCCATCGCGAGCTCGGTGCGCGTCGTGACGGTGAACGCCCACAGCGCCGCGACCTCGGAGCGGGGCAGGGGACCGAACGTGCTGCGACCCGCGAGCCCGGTCTCGAACGCGTCGAACGCGGGGGCGAGATCCTTGCGGATGTCCTCGAGCTTGCGCGCGTTATCCTGCCGCTCCGCTTGCGTGGCGCCGGGGAACGCGTGCTCGTGCGCGGCCGTGTCGAGCGGGGTGGTCTGCCGCAGGAAGTAGAACGCCGCGTCGCACTCGACCTTCTCGCCGGCGAGTCCCTTCACGCCGTTCGCGCCGCCGCGGAGCACCGCGACGTAACGCTCGCCGCGCTGCCAACCGGTGCGTGGTGGATCGATCGTGATCTTCTTGCCGTCGGCCGAGACGCTCGTCCGCACCTCGCGAACTTGCTGAGGAACCGCGCCCCAGTGCCAGACCTGCAGCGTACCGTCGCCGACCGTCGTCGGATCGATCGCGCCCGTGAGGTCCACGGTGGCCGACATCAGCGTCGACCAGCCGTCGAGCGTCTCGAGGTAGTCGAAGAACTCCGCCTCGGCGGCGGTCAGCTTCGCCCGCTCGGCATCGGTGTCGTTCGGGAGCTTGAGGTGCTTGGCGGCTGCATCGCGCAGCACGTCCGTGGGCATCGGAATGACCCGCGCGTCGGGATCGAACCGCGCGTGGATCAACTTCGCCTGTGGGTCGAGACCCAGGTCGGTACAGCCGGTGAGTGCCGCGAGGCCGATGAGGACGATCAGTCTGTTGGCCGAGCTCGCGACGCGATGATTCTGCTGCACAGGTTCCCCCCTGGTGACGCGGGGAGAGTCATCGGCCATCTCGGCGCTGTGCGTCAATCACTAATTGAACGAAGGTCAACAACCGGCGCTGAATGCGGTCCGACCATGGGGGCTGCCTTACAAAACTTACGGCGCCCGCACGCTATTGCTTCGTGAGGAACGCCTCGACCGCCGGTGTCTGAGCCTTTCGCCCCGCCGAGCACAGCGACAGCGCCTCCATCGCCTGCGCGAGCGCACGCGGGCCGCCGTCGAGCTTCTCGATCCGCGGGGTCAGGAACGACTCGAGCTCCGGCTTGTACGCGTCGTCGCAGAGGGGCAGAGCGAAGTACGCCATGTACGCGCGGTAGGCCGGCGGCAGCTTCGCGGAGATCTCGTCGAAGTGCTGCTTCACGAACGCGTAGGCGATGAGTCGCGTGCGCGGATCCGACATCGCACCGCGCGACAGACCGCCGGCCTCGCGGAGGTCGAACTCGTCGGTGAGGATCAACGCGAGCGCCTGCGCGACGATCTTGGGATCGGTGAACCCACCGAGCGCCGACAGGATGCGCGAACGCTCGGTTCGATCGGTGACCTTCTTTGCCTCGGCGTGCAACCGGTCGTACAGCGCCTGATTGCCGTAGCGCGCCGCGACGCCGAGCACTGCGCCCACCACCGTGGGATCGACCGCGGTGCGATCATCGAGCCACTTCCACGCGAGCTTCGTCGCCTCCGCGACGAGCGCCTGATCGTTCCCGTCGCCCGCGACAAGGGAGAGCAGCTCCGGACGGAGCTGCTTCGCGTCGGGTCCCTCGCCCGGCTTGCTGTGCCAGCCGAGCTGCTTCGCGCGCGCGAGGTAGAGCTTGCGGATGAACCGCTGGTAGTTCGGGCGCAGCTTGTCGCCCACCATCTCGTCGATGCTGGCGACGATACCGAGCGATGCATCGACGATGTGGCGGCTCGGATCCTTCGCGAGATCTGCCACGAGCGCGAGCGCGACGCCCTTGCCGACGGCGCCGCTTCCGACCAGGGCATCGACGTCGCCGATCAGGCCGACGCGCTCGCCGACGGAGAGCGCCTTGCGCGCGCGGGCGAGGAGCTTCGCCAGGAGCGCGGGCTCGAGCTGCGTGCGGTAATAGCCACGCCCGCCGTCGTTGGGCGCGATCCAGTCCGGGCACGCCGGCGCCGACAGCGCGAGCTCGGTGGTCGGCGCCGCGAGCTCGGTACAGTCACGGCCTGTCTTCGTGCCCGCGCCCCATCGAACGCACACGGGGAGCGTCCAGGTCCGGCTCGGATCGATCTTCGATCCCGTGGGCGCGTAACGGTGCTGGGTCATCGCGAGCGTCGGCGGCTGCCCCTTCGTGCATGCCAGCTTCATCTCGACGAGCGGCACGCCAGACTGCTTGACGAACGCCTCGAACAGCGGCCGCAGGTCCTTCCCGGCCGCCTCGGTCATCGCGCCGACGAAGTCATCGTAGGTCGCGTTCCCCCACGCGTGCTTCGCGAGGTACGCGCGCACCCCGCGCTGGAACACGTCGGGGCCGATCGAGCGCTCGATCATCGCGAGCACCGCCTCGCCCTTGCCGTAGGTGATGCCATCGAACGAGCTGTCGATGTCCTTCTCCGTGACGATCGGCTGCCGGATCGCGCGCGCGGTCTCGAGGCCGTCCTGGCCCATCACGCCCGACATCGCGCTGACCGCATCGATGTCGAGGTCCCACGCGGGCTGCCACGCGGCGACGATCTTGGTCTCGAGCCAGCTCGCGAACGATTCGTTGAGCCAGGTGTCGTCCCACCACGCCAACGTGACGTAGTCGCCGAACCACTGGTGCGCGATCTCGTGCGCGGTCACGGTCGCGAACCGTTGCTCCGTGCCGAGCGTGCGCTCGGTCGGCTTGGTCAGGAGGATGTTCTGGCGATACGTGATGAGGCCCGGGTTCTCCATCGCGCCGGCGTTGAACACGGCAAACGCGACCAGGTCGAGCTTCGGGTAGGGGTACGGCGTGCCGAAGTACTGCTCGATGCGTTCGAGCAGCTCGACCGTGACCTTCGCAGGATACGCCGCGTCGGCGGCGCGCCCGCGCGGCACGACGATCCGGACCGGCACCCCGCCCTTCGTAGTGCCGGCGGGGACGAGATCGTACGGACCTACCGTGAACGCGACGAGGTAGGCGGGAAGTGGCTTGGTCTCGGCGAACTCGACGGCCTTCATGCCGTTCGCCTCGGGGCGCTCGGCGACGATCGGCGTGTTCGACAGCGCGACGAGCGGCTGCCTGGTGTGGATCGTCAGCTTCCAGGGCACCTTGAACGAGGGCTCGTCGAACGTCGGGAACGCCTGCCGCGCATCCGTCGCTTCGAACTGCGTGTACGCGTACCAGTCACCGCCTTCCTGCGCGGTGTAGATGCCGTCGCCGTCGCTGCGATGCATCTTTCCGCGATAGGTGATCGCCAGGGTCCCGGTGCCGCGCGCGAGAGGTGCGGAGAACGAGAGCGCGAGGTAGCCCTTCTTCGGTGCGGTGACGACGGCCTGGTGAGCCACGCCGCCGACCGTGGCAGTGGCCGTGGTGAGCTCCAGCTCGTCGCCGTTGAGCCAGATCACCGACGTCGCTTCGTCGACGACGATGCCGCTGGAGATCGAGCCCGAGAAGTCCTCGCTCGCGGGATCGATCGTGAGCTCGACGACGTGCGCTGTCGGCCGCACGGATGTCGGCAAGCGCAGGGCGGGAGGCGTCGGCGCGGGGAGGGCGGCCGGAGGCATGGGCGCCGGCGCCGGTGGTTGCGCGGCGACGACCGGCGCCGGACGAGGTGCGCCGGGCGAGGAGCACGAGACCACGGCGAGGGCGATCACGATGCGATGCAGCATCGGCAGACCATAGCCGGTGCCGGATCGCCGGCAC
>JAYVLW010000067.1:0-9273 GCA_043759315.1 Myxococcales bacterium | reverse complement strand
CTGACAAGGTCGCCGTCGCCGGCCTTGCCCAGGGCCACCGGATAGTTGCCGGTGAAGCACGCCGAGCAGAAGCCGTCACCCTCAGCGCCGCTGCCGACCGCGACCATCAGGCCCTCGTGCGACAGGTAGCCCAGGCTGTCGCAGGTCACGTAGCGGGCGATCTCCTCGAGGCTGTGCGAGGCGGCGACCAGCTCGCTGCGGTTCGGGGTGTCGATGCCGTAGAAGCACGGGTGCGTGGTCGGCGGCGCGCTGATCCGCAGGTGGACCTCGCGGGCGCCGGCGCCTTTGAGCATCTTGACGATCTTGCGCGACGTGGTGCCGCGCACCAGGGAGTCATCGACGACGACGACCTTCTTGCCATCGACGATCGAGCGCACCGGCGACAGCTTCAGCCGGACGCCGAAGTGGCGGATCGACTCCTGCGGCTCGATGAACGTGCGACCGACATAGTGGCTGCGGATCAGGCCCATCTCGAACGGAATGCCGCTCTGCTTCGAGTAGCCGATCGCCGCCGGGACGCCGGAGTCCGGGACCGGGATCACGACGTCGGCCTCGATCGGATGCTCCTGCGCGAGCGCCATCCCCATCTTCTCGCGGGCGCGGTAGACGCTCTTCCCGTTGACGAGGCTATCGGGCCGCGCGAAGTAGACGTGCTCGAACACGCAGAAGGTCTGCTTCGCGGGCATCTCGTTGAGCACCCGGTGCGAGGTCATCCCGCCCTTCTCGACGACGACGATCTCGCCGGGCTCGACCTCGCGGATGAACTCGGCCTCGATCAGATCGAACGCGTTGGTCTCGCTCGACAGCACGAACGAGCCCTTGAGCCGGCCGATGCACAGCGGGCGGAAGCCGTTCGGATCGCGGACGCCGATCATCTTCTCGTCGCTGGTCAGCAGGATCAGCGAGTACGCCCCCCGCACCCGCTTGAGCGCGGCAGCCAGCTTGCCAAGGACATCCGGCTCGCGGGCCTTCGCCATCAGGTGGACGATGACCTCGGTGTCGCTCGAGGTCTGGAAGATCGAGCCCTGCGCTTCGAGCTCGGCGCGGAGGTCGTGGGCGTTGACCAGATTGCCGTTATGCGCGATCGAGATCTGCCCGCCCGAGTACTCGAACACGAACGGCTGGGCGTTCCGCAGCTCGGAGCTGCCGGCCGTGGAGTAGCGGACGTGGCCGATCGCGGTCCGGCCCGGCAGGGTGGCCAGGACGTCGCGGTTGAACGCGTCCGAGACCAGCGCCATGGCCACGTGGCGACGGAGCCGACCATCCTCGGCGGCTACCAGACCCGCGGACTCCTGCCCGCGGTGCTGGAGGGCGTGCATGCCCAGGTACCCGATGTTCGACGCCTCGTCGTGCCCATGGATGCCGAAGACACCGCACATGGCGCCCTAACTACCATGTGGGGGTGATCGCCAGTAGCAAACTTGTGGATCTTGCCGAGTTAGCTTACCTTTTTCGGCGACGTGCCACGTCTCCTCTGGCGCGATGCACAAGGCATCGAGGGCTCACTAGATCTCGCTTCCACCGAGATCAGGGTCGGCCGCGCCATGGATTGTGCGATTCGTACCGATGACGCGATGGTGTCGCGCCATCACGCGCGCATCTTCTGGGGCGGCGGCGGCTACGTGCTGGAGGATCTCTCGTCGGCAAACGGCGTCTACTTCCAGGAGCAGCGGGTGCAGAGCCACCTGTTCAAGCACGGCGATGCGGTGCGCTGCGGAAGCTTGTGGCTGCGCTTCGTCGACACCGCGACCGCAGGCGTGAGCGCCGGACCCGCGCCGTCGTCGAACCCCGCGACGCCGATGATGCAGCACCCGGGCATGGGCGCGATCGCCCCGGCGGGGCCCACGGGTCACGTCAGCGCCGTCAATCCCGCGTCCCTGCCGATCTCCTCCCAGAACGTGCCCGGCGTGAGCGCGCCCGCGCAGACCGCCGAGTCCGATGCGGAGATCCGCGTGCTCCGCCGCCGTGTCGAGCAGCTGCAGACCGAGCTCCGCGTCTATCGCACGAACAAGTTCAATCAGGACACCGCGCGCCGGATGGAGGACCTCGAGAACGATCTGTCGACGATCGAGATCGAGCGCGACAACCTGAAGTCTCGCCTCGAGCGCGCCGAGACGCAGATGACCCAGGAGGCCGGCAGCGTCAAGGTGCGCCGCGCGCTGGAGATCGCCGCCGCGACCGCGGAGACGTCGGCGTCGCTCAACGATATCCTGTCGAGCCTGCGGATCGAGGTGATGGCCGCCGAGGGCGAGTTCGAGCAGTTCTCGACCCAGCTGCCGCGCGCGAGCTTCGAGCTGATCCGCCAGTCGCTCAAGGAGACCGCCGGGCACTGCGACGCCGCGCGCGAGCTGCTCCGCAAGCTCCGCGAAGTCGCCGAGTAGCGAGCTACCTGTTGGGCAGGTAGTCGAGCGCGACGTAGAGCGCGCCGTGCGCGATGGTCAGGAACGCGGCCATCCAGAGCGTGGCCATCAGGCCCTGGATCTCGATCCACTTCTTCTCCGACTTCCGCTTCTCCGGGTTCGCCGACCGCGCGAGGCGGGCGTTCAGCTTCTCGAACACCTTCACGGTGCCGAGCAGGAACAGCATGTTCACCACGAACGGCATCACGAAGCCGGCCACTCCGAGCGTGGCGAGGTTGAGGATCGGGGTCAGCAGCCAGTACACGCCGGTGTTGAGCAGCGCGAACACGAGCGCGATCAGCGGGGTCGCCCACTTGTTGTGGATGACGACCTTCGGGTTCTTCTTCGCGGCCACGAAGAACACGAGGCCGAACACGACCAGCCGGATCGCGAGCTTCACGAGGACTTCGACCGCCGGGCTCATGGAGGCAGCATGACACGCTGATCCCCAAGGATCGAGCATGGTTACACCCGACCGATTGTATGTGTGTGATTACACTCACTCGACAACTGTCGCGATTCGATTACATTTGAGGAATGGCGGATGAAGTCGGGTCCGCGACCCTCTCGAGAGACGAACGGCGGACCTCGGCTCATGCCCGGCGACGCCGCGATGATCTCTGGATCGCGCTCTCGGCACTGACCGCCGCCATGCTCGCGCTCCCGTTCGCACAGAACAGCTGGAACGGCCCCGAGGTCGCATCCGTGCTGGCCGTGTCGGCGACCGCGATGCTCGCTGGCCAGCGCTGGGCGATCGCGCTCGTCGTGATGGCGGAGCTGTTGCTCGTACCGACGGTCGTTCCGCGCAGCTTCGCCGGGGGCAACGTCGAGATCGCGATCGTGCACCTGTCATCGGTCGCGATGCTCGTGCCCGGCCTGCTCGCGATGCGGCGCGCGGCCGCGGCGCTCGTGCTGCTCAGCGGATGGCAGCGCACGCAGCGGAAGGTGCGTCGCCTGCACTTCGCGCTGGTCTTCGCGCTCACGCTCGTCGGCTTCCTCCCGTTCCTGTGAGACACCGATGTCGCGGCAGTTGCCGAACAGGGGCCGGTGGTGGCCTCGGTGCCGAGACACGGTTGTCGCGGTCGTTCGAGGATCCGTCGAGGTCGCGTGCTGGGATTCTCACGAGTTGCACCTGGCGCGCTGATTGCTCGATGATGGGTCATGTTCGACCGCATCACCTTCACCGCTCTCGTCCTGACCGCGGCCTGTCACTCGCCGGATCCGACGCCGCCAGATGGGATGCCTGACGCGCCGGACATCCAGCGCACGGAGGTGCTGACGTCCAAGGCGCTGGCGAACCCCGATCTCGACCTGCTGTTCGTGATCGATGACTCGCCATCGATGACCGACAAACAGACATCGCTCAAGGCCGCGTTCCCGACGCTGGTCGCGCAGCTCTCGTCGGTGACAGGCGGGGTTCCGAACCTCCACCTCGGCGTCGTCAGCTCCGACATGGGCACCAAGGGCAGCGCGGTGATGGCACCGGGTCCCGGAATCGGACAGGTGGGCAACGGCGGCTGCGTCGCCTCCGGCAAGAACGGCGCGCTGCAGCTCGGCGCCGCGACGCTGATGAACGGCGACAAGTTCGTCAAGCTCGACCGTTCGGGCAGCAAGAACTTCAGCGGCACGCTCGAGAACACGTTCGCCGCGATGGCGTCGCTCGGCGCCGGCGGCTGCGGGTTCGAGCAGGATCTGCATGCGATGCGCCGCTCTCTCGAGCCGGGGGTCAACCCGGGCTTCCTCCGCGACAGCGCGAACCTCGCGGTGGTGGTGCTCACCGACGAGGATGATTGCTCGGTCCTCGACCCCGCGGTGCTCTCGAGCGACCAGACCACCTACGGACCGATTCAATCGTTCCGGTGCTTCCGGTTCGGCGTCGAATGCTCGCCCGACACGGTCAACGAGGTCGGCGTGAAGGCCGGATGCAAGCCGCGCGCGGCTTCGACGCTGATCGAGGACACGGCGCCGTTCAAGCAAGCACTGCTCGCGGCCAAGGGTGGCGATGCGCGACGCGTCTCGTTCGGCGTGTTCGCCGGGACGTCGGCGCTGCCGATCGAGGTCGAGCTGCGGACGCCCTCGGGCGGCGGGGTTGCAACGGCGGCGATCATGCACTCCTGCGAGTACCCGGTCAGCGCCGGAGGCATGGCCGCTGCGGATCCACCCATCCGGCTGCAGGCGCTGGCCGTCTCGATCGGCGCGAACGCGACGGTCACGTCGGTGTGCGCCGACGATCTGACGCCCGCCGCCATCGAGATCGGCCAGGGCATCAAGCGGCTGATCGGCGACACCTGCCTGACCCGCGCGGTGGTGCCCGAGACCTGCCTCGTGGTCGAGACCCGCGACAGCGCTCCGGGCGCGAAGACGCCGATCCAGCCGTGTGCCGATGGTGTGGGCGGTCTGTGCTTCAGCATCGTCGACGATGCGACTTGCACGAGCGGACCGCACAAGCGCCTCGCGATCACGCGCAGCGATGCACCGGCCGCGGATGCATGGATCACGATGTCGTGCGCTCCGTGACCTAGCCCGGCTAGACCACGAGCACGTACAACGCGCCCGCGGCGAGCGCCGTGAACACCGCGAAGCCGAGCGCGATCCACAGCGCGCGGCGATCGCGCTTCGCCGGCGGCGCCGGAGCGAACTGGTCGGTGCCGACGACCGACTGTGCCCACACGCTCGCGTCGCCGCGGACGCGATCCGGCACGAGCTGACTCGTCGACAGCTCCATCGTCGGATCCTTGTCGACGCGCTTCCCCATCGGCTCTCGCAGTCTATAGGATCGACGGCAGGGGTGCGCGCCATACCGACAGGGCCGAGGTCGACGCCGCTGGATCCGCTCCGCGCGGGTGCCGCGATCGAGGAAGCATTCGATCGCGAGGAGATCTTCGAGCTGCTGCTGCGCGCCGCGCGCAGCAGGCTGGAGTTCGCGACGCTGCTGCTGGTCCAGCCTCGCTCGCTGCGCGGGTGGCGCGTGCTATCGGCGCCGGGCTATCCGACCGAGGGGGTGAACACCATCGAGCTGCCGCGGAACGTGCCTGCGTTCGAGACCGCCATCGCCGTGACGTCGCCGTCGGTCGGGCCGCTCGCGACCGGCGAGCAGTTCGTCGATGGCTTGCTCGAGCTGCTCGGCGGCCGCACCACCTGCGCTCTCGTGCTGCCGATCTGCGTGCGGATGCACGCGCTCGCGCTGCTCGTGGGCCATCGCGGCGAGGCGATGTTCGCCCCATCGGACATCGCCGATCTGTTCCCGCTCGTCGATGCAGCGGATGCAGCGCTCGCCCGGGTGCTGTCGACGCGCGCCCGCTCCGCGGCAGAGCGGGCACCGAGCCGCGCGGACAGCACGGAGTACGAGCTCGAGATCGTCGAGGACCCCGGCCCCGCCGAGCGGCGCGCGCAGCTCCTGGCTCACCGCGCGGCCGAGGCCTGGCCGCTGCTCGCCGAGACGATCCGCGAGCTGGTGCGGGATGGCGTGGATCACGGCGACCCGGGCGAGGACGAGCAGCTCGAGCTCCTCCTCGAGCTCGGCCGGATCGAGGTGGAGAAGCTCGGCCGGCCGGAGGCGGCGATCGTGGCATGGCGGAGCGCGCAGACGATCGACGGCGGCGACGATCGCGTGCTCGACGCGCTCGAGGGCCTGTTCGCGAAGCTGGGCCGCTGGCGCGAGTGCGTGGAGCTCCTGGACAAGCGCGCGGCGCTGAGCGAGGAGCGCGGACCGCGGACCATGATGCTGCTGAACCTCGCGGCGATCGCGCGCGAGCACCTCGGCGATCCGGGGCGAGCGATCGAGGCGTACGAGCGGATCCTCGCGGCGGAGCCCGCGCACCCGATCGCCTCGGCGCAGCTCGAGGAGCTGTACACGGCGCGGCACGAGTGGGAACCGCTCGCGGCGCAGATGCTCGATCGCGCATCGCGCGAACCCGATGCATCGGCGAGCAGCGCGGCGCTCGCGGATGTCGCGGCGGTCTACGAGCACAAGGTCGGCGATGCGCGCGCTGCACTGCTTGTATGGCTCACCGTGCTGCGACGGGAGCCGACACGACCGCGGTTGATCGACGAGCTCGCACGTCTCGCGCCGGCGGCGAACGCATGGGACGAGATCGCGACCGAGGCGACGGGGGCCGCCGAGACCATCGAAGTAACACACCCGGCGATCGCCGCCGAGCTCTGGCAGCTGGTCGGGCGCTGGTCGCGCGATCGGATCGCCGATCGCGATGCGGCGATCCGCGCGTTCGAGCGCGCGCTGCGGCTCGAGCCGGCCGCCCCAGAGCGAGCGAGTGAGCTCAACGCCGAGCTCGGCGAGCTGCACGAGGCGCTGCCGGCGCTCGCGATCCAGTACTACGCGGCGGCCCTCGACGGACGCCCGGAGGAGACCTCGATCCTCGTCGCGCTCCACCGCTTGTACCTTGCCACCGGGGCGTGGGAGGAGCTCGCCGAGCTGATCCCGAGGCTGATCGATGCGCTCGCGCCATCGACCACGGTCGCGGTCATCGTCGAACTTCACGTCGAGCTCGGGACCATCCTCGCCGAGCGTCTCGATCGCGCGGACCTCGCGGTCGGTGCGTTTCAGGATGCGCTCGCCCTCGATCCGAAGCACGCCGACGCGCTGCGCCGGATCGCGGCGGTCTACGAGGCCACCGGTCAAGCCGAGGCGCTCCTCGAAGTGACCGAGGCAGAGGTCGATGCGGCGGCGCCGGCGATCCAGGCGCGGCGCTACGCCGACATTGCGGCGGCGTGGCACGAGCACGGGAGATTCGATCGCGCCGCGGCCGCGTGGCACAAGTTGCTCGCGGTCGATCCGCACGGCGCGGCCGCGCAGCAGGGCCTGGCGCGCACGCTGCGAGCTGACGGCCAGTGGCTCGAGCTGGTCGGCGCGCTGCGCGCGCAGGTGGTCCTCTCCGCCGGTGGCTACGACCGTCTCGTGCTCCTCGAGCTCGCCGAGGTCCTCGAGACGCGCCTCGACGACGTCCGCGGAGCAACCGCCGCACTCGAGGAGATCACCGCGCGCGAGCCCGACGATCCCGCGGCTCTCGATGCGCTCGCGCGGCTCCACGACCGCGCGGGCCGACTGCGGCCAGCGCTCGATGCGCTCGACGCCCTGATGGCGCAGACCACCGATCCCAAGGCGCGCGCGGATCTGTACCAGCGCGTCGGCCAGGTTCACCTCGCAGCGCGCGACGCGGCGGCCGCGCGGACGAGCCTCGTCGCGTCGCTCGCCCTCGACAAGGACAACGCCAGATCGCGCGAGGCGATGGCACGCGTGCACCTCCAGCAGGGCGAGCTGGTCGCCGCCGGCGAGGAGCTCCTGCGTGCGGCCCGCCTGCACGCGACGCGCGAGGACATCCTGCGGTGCCTCGCCGACGCCGCGTGGCTCTACCGGCATCGCGTCGGAGACACCGACCGAGCGAGAGAGTGTCTGCATCGCATCCTCGAGCTCGAACCGGCGCACGCCGATGCGAAGCAGGCGCTCGCGGAGCTCATGCACGACAACCAGGAGTGGGCGTCGTTGTGGCCGCACCTGGAGGCGCAGGTCGCGACCGCGCGCCACGACGACGCGATTCCGGCGGCCGAGCGCGCCGGCGTCTACACCAAGGCCGCACGCTGCGCGGTCGAGCTGGGGAAGTTTCCCGTCGCGATGGAGCTGTACGAGCTCGCCCTCGGCATCGCGCCAAGCCCAGGGACATTGATCGAGCGCGCCGAGGCCCTGTATCGCGCGATGTCACTCGAGGCGGCAGCGCTGTCGTTCCAGACCGTCGCGACCACGCCGAACCTCGAGCGCGCGCAGCGGATCGCCGTGTACCGCCGGCTCGCGCAGATCCAGACCGAGCTCGGGCGCACACAGGCGGCACAGCAGTCGCACGGAAAGGTCCTCGATCTCGATCCCGCGAACGCGGACACCCTCGGCGAGCTCGCCGAGCTGCACCTCGCGGCCGGGCGATACGACGACGCGATCGCGAGTCTCAAGGCGCTCGCCGGTGCGCTGCCCGCACAGCGCCCCGCTCTGCTGGAGCAGATCGGCGATCTGTACCGCCACCAGCTCGCGAACCCGGCGCGGGCGACGTCGACGTACCTCGATGCGCTCGAGATCGACGACGGGAACCGGCGAATCCTCCAGCGCCTGCTCGATCTGCAGTCCGCCGAGAAGCAGTGGACGCGGGCGGTGGAGACCATCGGCAAGTTCCTCGATCACGAGACCGATCGCGCGCGCCGCGGCGCCTACTACCTGGCGCGCGCCGAGATCCGGCGTACCGAGCTGCGCGACAACCCCGGCGCGCTCGACGACTACGAGCTCGCTCTCGACGAGCTCCTGCGGGAGGAGCCATTGCGCCCAGCGACCCGCCAGCGCGCGATCGCGGTGTTCCATCAGCTCGAGGTGCTCCTCACGCCCGATCGGGACTGGAAGGCACTCGAGCAAGCGTACCGCCGGATGATCAAGCGCATGCCCGCCGGCGATCCCGTGATGGTCGCGCTGTGGCACGCACTCGGCGAGCTGTGCCGTTCGCGCCTCGAGCACGTGCAGAGTGCGATCCAGGCGTTCGAGGTGGCCCACTCGCTCGATCCGGACAAGTCCCCGCTGCGGGCGAAGATCCTCGCGGACCTCTACGCGAAGATCGGCGCGGTCGAGCCCGTGGCCAAGCTCGTCGAGACCACCCCCACCAGCCCCGACGCCTACCGCGCGCTCGTCGTCACCAGCCTCGCGGCGAAGGAGATCGACAAGGCCTGGTGCGCGGCGCGCGCGCTCGTCCTGCTGAAGAGCGCGAACTTCGACGAGGAGCTGCTGTACCGCAAGTACCAGCCGCACGAGGTCAAGAAGGCGAGAGCGGCGCTCGACGAGCACGGCTGGCAGCACCTCCGGCACCCCGATGAGGATCGCGTGATC
>JAYVLW010000066.1:0-12333 GCA_043759315.1 Myxococcales bacterium | reverse complement strand
GCTTCACAAGTTCGCAACGTCACCCCACGGTCACTACGTCGTTGCAACCGCAGAAGGGCGGCTCTTGATCTGGGACCTCGAGGTTCTGCTACCGCGACGGCTCGCGGTTCCGTTCATGCGCGGCTTCCAGACGGTGGGCTCTGACCAGGTGATCGTGAAGGCAGCAGCGGAGCCGTGGGTGTGGATGGATCTGCGCGACGGGACATCGACGACCATCGATGCGAGCCTGAGTGCGTCGGCGCCTCTCGTCCCGGGGCCGGAGCCGGGTGTCGTCATTCTCGTTGATCCAACGGAGGAATCCGCGGTGATTGTCGAGAGAACACCTCCTGCCACGATTCACATCGCAGGGGTCTCTCTCGCCCTGCTGATTCCGAACCGCAAGGTGGTGGTCGTGACCGCGGAGGGAGACATCCTGTCGTCCGACTTCGGAGGGAAATTTCGGGAGACGCTCGGAGCCCACGCGAGCCATCCCACGTACCTCAGGTGGCTCGAGACCTGGCTCGTCGTCCAGTACGCCGATGGGTTCGTGTGGCGCCGGAACCTCGTCACGGGAGGCACCTCGACCATGTCGCTCGGGGCGTCGGCCGCAGTGCCATCGCAGCGGCACCTAATCGTCGACGAGACGCCGCTGCTGATCGCGACCGACGGCCGGGTGTTCGCGGTTCGGGGTGACGAGGTCGTGTGCTGGTACCTCGATGGCCGGCTCGTCCACCACGCCAAGCTCCCCGGGAACGTCGTGACCTTGTCCGGCATCGGCGACGATCTCGCGCTCGCGATCACCGCAGATCGCGCCGTCTATCGGCTCGACTTCGCCCACGCGGACGCGGTGGCCAGCATCCTGCCGGCCGGCTCCGGGACTCGGAACTTCATCTCCTCGGACAACCAGCTGGCGCTCGTTCCGGGGCCTGAGGGTGTGGATGTCATCGATCTCGTGACCGGAATTCGCTGGCCACTCGGTTCGAGTATCCAAGGGGATACGGCGACGATCATGGCGGATGGTGCGCATGTCGTTCAGATGCTCGGCAATGAAGCGCTCGGAGTGTGGACCCTTCGGCTCCCCACGAAGCGCGAGGACGTGGCCAGCTGGCTCGGCGGCATCACCAACGCGACCGCAGATCTCGGCCCTTCCAGCGTCACGTGGGCCGATTGATTTCGCGGAGCTGGCGCAGGATCGCATGAATACGTTTCGATTCACGAAGCGTGAACTCGTCCGAGAGCCACAAGCTCGCTGTCTTGCCGAGAGCTTCGGTAGGAACCCCGCGAGCGTCCGCACGCCGAGGCTGCGCAATGAGCTGCGCGGCGAGCGTGACGATCCGGCTCGGGGTCGGAATCGGCACGCGCCACTTCAGATCGATGTCGTTCTTGTCATCGATGTCCACCGTTCCATCGCCGTGCACCCGAAACCTCGCGACCGCGTCATCCATCACCACCTCGATCTCTCGCGCCGTCACCACCTCGACGACCCCGGTCGGCTCGACCTCGTGCGCCAGCCGGACCTCGCGTCCGCCCACCCAGGATGCGATCACGAAGAGCGCCGCACCGTGCGCCACGACCGAGACCAGAGCGCACGTGACCCCGCCATCGCTGCGATGTGACCTGCGACGCGCCCACGGCGTTGCCGGGCAACGGGGACGCTGTGCACCTCACGGTCGACGAAAGGGGGAAGCAAGGCCCGGAGAACGGTTCGGGGGCGGGCGGGGCGAAGTCGCACGAGTCTTCGAGCCATGCCCTCGCTCGATTCCCTTCGCGAGCTCGCTGCACATGGCGAGGGATTGACCAAGGCGCGTCGTCTGGGTGACATTCACGGCCAAATGGCGAGGGTCGGGACGTTGAGCGGGGCGGAGATGCCTGGCCTCGCCTTTGCGGCGTGCTGGTTCGGGATGAGTTGTTCGGGTGTGGTGACGACCGAACCTGTGAGCTTCCTCCCTGATCGCGCAACACGAACATCGCCGGTGAAGGCCCCCTCGCCCCACATCGAGTCGGTGGAAGCACGTGACCGTTTGCTGATCATGCGCGGTCACGACGTTGCGACCGCGGTCGTGGAGTCACGCGTGTTCAGTGACACGCTCGCCCGGATCAACCGGCTGGCGGAGGGCTCACCCGGGACGATCACGACTGGCTCCGCCGTCGAGACCATCTATTCCCGCGGTCTAGAGATCTGCTATCGGGTCGCTCGCCGCTGCGGGAGCACGACCGCGGAGACCGGGTTTGGCCGCTGCGAGGGTGTGGACGACGCTGCGATCGTGACGCTCTTCGATGCGACCTTGGTGCGGCTGGCACGCACTGATCGGGAAGCACGTGCGTGTGCGGTGAACACGCTCGCGCACGAGTGGTCACATGCGCATCCCCGGACCGGGGGCGGGTCGCAATTCACCGACGACGAGCACGAGTCATCCTCGACCCCGTTGGTCTCGTACACCATCGGTGCGCTGGCGCAGTGCGTGTATCTTCGCGAGGAGTACCTGGCTGATGACGGGAACCAACGGGCGCTGTTCGCACTTGAGCGCTGTGTCGCGGAGGTGGGCACGAATCACTTCGCAGCGGCGAGCTGCGAGCCTGGATGGGGGCAGCAGTTTGTACGGGGCGGGGCGGAGGAGACCTTGTGGTGAGGTGCTCGTGCGTCGAGGTCATGATGGCGCTCCTCGTGATGATGTTTCCAGCATTCGGCGATCCGCCCGTTCCGCCGCCGCCGCCGGCCTGCAGCGATGCCGGCTGCACCAATCTCAGCTACGAGGAGTTCGCTCGCCGCAACCGCGGGGAGATCGGCAGCACGGGCTGGGAGGCACTCGACCCCAACTTGGAATGGGTCCCGATCGCAGGCGGCAGCGATATTGAGCTCATGTCTGCGTACAAGGAGCGCGTCGAGGATGACGGTCCGCCCCTCGGCGTAGACGTCACCGACCTCCGGCAGATCGTCGAGCCCGACGACGCGGCACGCATCAGAGCGACCGGAGGTCAGTTGGTCGAGCCCGAGCCGGCCCTCACTGCTGCGAACCCCGACGACGTTGGCTTCGCCGACGTCGTGTTGGTCGGCTCCGATCGTCGATATCACTGCACCGGCGTTCTGGTAGCGGTCGACGCCGTGCTGACTGCGGCGCATTGTGTGCCAGCCAATCAGATCGCGATCGGCCATCGGCTGGGCGCCATGGTCGCACACGTCGGCATCCGCTCGGTCGACCGCCATCCGTTCTACGACGCAGCGCTCCTGCACCTGGCGCGATCCGTTCCGTTGCCGATCCGACCGCGCAGGGGCGTGCACCCTCCGCCCGAAGGCGTGGTGCGGATGATCGGGTTTGGCGTCGACGATGCCCGCCACCCGACGAGCTTCGGTGTCAAGCGTCGCGTCGACGCCACGGCAAACGGCTGGGGATGCGATCTAGCCCGCAGTCGTGTCACCGGTTGCCGCGCGAACGCCGAGCTCGTGCTCACCGCGGTCGGCGGCGGCGACACTTGCTACGGCGACAGCGGTGGCCCGGTCCTCGAGCTTGTCGACGGGGTGTATCGACTGATCGCGATTACCTCGCGTCCGACGGCCAGCGGAGGCGCGAGCTGTGGTCGCGGTGGCATCTACGTGCGCGTCGACGTTCTCGAACCCTGGCTCACCTCGCACCTGAAGGACCATCCATGATGCGGATCGCGTATTCTGTGCTGCTCGCGCTCGTCGCGACCGCCGCGGGCGCTCGCGGGGCCGTCGCCAGCAACTGCGAGTTCAAGACCGACCCGCTCCTTGTAGAACTGACCGAGAAGCTTCACGCCGCGAGCAAGGAGCTCAGCGGTCTTCGTGGAGATGCCGCGGACAAGGCCCGCAAGGACGCTCTCGAGGCAACGGTTGGCATACTAAGCACGCAGATCGCTGCCTTCAAGCCCGGCAGCAACGTCAACCGAGTCACCGTCGATCGAAAAACCCGCGTCTCGATCACCTTGACGAACCCGACGCCAGAGCGGTTGCGCGTGAGCTTCGATACCAGGGGAGGGGGCCACCACGAGGTCGAATGGGATCCAGCTGTGAGCTCCAATCTGGCTCGGGTTGTCACGCTGGAACCCGAAACCTGGGCGATCTCCGTGACCTCGGACCCCCAGAAGTTCACGCAACAGTCCGGCGTCGTGATCATCCAGGTCCGCTTCGGATGGCTGGCGACCTCATCGCCGTCTCAGCGCGACACGTCGGAGGCCGTCGGAATTGTGGATGGCCAATACGTCGCGCTCGCACTCGGCACGGGAACGAAGGAATTGCCTACGGTCCCAGTGGCCCTGCGCGACTGGCCACAACCGCGACTCACCTTCGATTGCAATGAAAGCCGGCCCGCCATCGAGGCCGAGACGTTCGCGACGCCGGTCGTCGCGTCCGGAAGCGACGGACTACGAGGCTTCGGTGTTGCACCAACGTTTGTTACGGACACGCTGGCGATCCTGGCGGAGATCGCGATCGATCGCGCCCGGTCTGGAGCGCTAGAGGTTCTCAAGCGCCGGCTGGTCGATCCGTTCTGCGTTGCGAAAAACACTCGCATCACATTGTCGGTGCTTCGCCTCGGCGCCGGCAACGATCTGGCGCTGCCGCGGACGTGCGAGCTGCTCCAATCCCTGCGGATCGACGACGTGCTGGCGAGTGGAAGACCGCTCTTGATCGCGCTGCGCGACGACCTGCGGCTCACGATCGCGCCGGCGGTTGCCGACCGCATCTCTCGCGGCGATCCGTTGCTCGCCCCGGCGCTGCGCGGTGTGATCTCGATCATGAACTCCGCGATCGATCGCGGCGGCTTTGACGGGATCGAGGGGCAGCTCGTGCTCGAGTTGATCGGCGGCATCAACAAGGTCGGCATCGTCGCAGCGACCGAGATCCAGGCCGACGTCGTGAGAGCGTTTCAAGCATCGCTCGCGAACCTTCCGAAGGGAGTGACGCTACCGGCCCTGGGCGATGCTCTCGGTGGGACCTGCGGGGTGGCCTGCACCTCGACCCAGATCGTGGCGTTGTTCCAGGACCGGGTAAGCCGCGGCCTCGGGCAGTGGCGTTTCGATGGTATTGCCGCCGAGGAGGTGGTCGCGTTCGCGGTCAACCCGCTCGTCACCACGCTGCGTTACCGGTTCACGTCCGCGGCCCGTCAGCTCCGCGATGCCGTCAAGGTCGCGGCTAGCACAGAACTCTCCAAGGTGTCAGCTGCCGAGTTGGGGGTGCTCGCGGTGGCGCTCCATGCCACCTGCGCGCCGTGTACCGTCGACGAACTTGGGCTTCTGCTCGCGGAGGCGGTTCGCAGCCGTACATGGCACGCGCCGGTGGGCACCACCGAGGTGATCGAAGCCAAGGTACGCGCGATCTTTCGCGTCGCACTCCGAGCCGGCCTCGACGCCGCGGCCGCGACCGCGGATGACCGGCGGCTCGAGGCCGCTATCCGGTACGCCTGCGAGGCGCGGTTGATCGTCGCTGTCGTAAAGCGATGTAGCGGCGGGAGTTGCTCGGCCACGGAACTGTCCAGAATGCTCGATGCACCAAAGGACTACTTCGCTCCCGAACCGACGCTGCCACAAGCCCTGTGCTGGCAAGGCTTGGAGTACGTGACAATGCCTGGCGACATCGCCGCGGCACAGCGCCTGGTGATCGAGGGCTTGAAGGTCGTCGCTCCCGTGGTTGATGGCCAGGGCAGAGAACGCGCAAAGGGGGCGATCCGGCTTCTGGCTGAGGTGTTGCGGCGGATTGCGCCGGACGAGGATGGCCTGGTCGATGAGCGCCTGGACCTGTTCGCCGAGTTGGCGACCGCGATTGTCGACGAGGACTACGGCACGGCGTTCGGTCGCTTTCTTCGCCTCGCCCGGGCCGCAAGTATTGACAGCGTACCGAAGCAGTTGTCGCGGTTCGCACAGCTGATTGGCGCGGTGGCCAGCTACGCCGCGGTGTATCGGTCGACCAAGGACGAAAATCCGAGCGCTGCGCGCGATGCCCGCAAGCGCGCCCTGTCGGCGATCATCGACTCGTTCACCAACCGCGGCGAGCGAGGCGGTGAGCGGATCGTCTCCCTGGGCTCGAACGTCGGCCTGTCGGGAACCTGGACAAACGTCGCCTTCACGAAGGCGGGCGGTAACGACTTCGCGCCCGCGGTGCGGGTTCCGCTCGCCCTCCGGTTCGAATGGCTAGGGAAGCCTGACACTGCCTGGTGGCGGATCGGCAAGGGCGGCGAGATCGGGGTGCATGCGGCCGTACAGCTCATCGATCTCGGCCAGTTCGTGAGGAACGGCGGCGACGATCAGATGGCATCGGTCCGCTGGGCAGACTTCGTTTCACCCGGTCTCGAACTCGGGTTCTCGCATGCGAAGCTGGATCGCGCTCTCAACCTGACCCTACACGCCGAGTTCGCACCGGCCATCCGCAACGTCGACCCTGCCATCGAGGGCACCGCTCGTGACGGGGTCTGGCGGTTCGGCATCGCGCTGAGCTACTACGTGCCTTTCGTCGACCTCGACTGATGAGCACGTCGATCCGCCTGCACGACAACCGGCACCAGCCAGTGAACGCCGCCACAGCAGCACTCTTGGCGAGCAAATCCGCTTGCACGGTTTTGCAGGTCTCCGATCCGAAGTCTCGTTGGCGCGCGCGCGTGTTGATCGCGGATGGTGCTGTCGCGTGGGATCGCGGCCTGCCAAGCATGGCGGTCCACACGACACTGAGATCCACCAGTTCGTGCTCGCATGAACCCGTGACGGCTGCCGTGTTGCACGCTAGAGGCTGGAGCTCGACCGCCTCAAGGTGCCACGACCGTGGCCGTACCAGTGCGAGCGAGCGATCCCAGGAACTCGGCGGTCTGTTTCTGCGCCGCCGCGAGGTCGAAGGCTACGAAGTGGCCGTCCGCTCCCGGGCTTGCCTGGTACTGGGCGAGGACGACGGTCGCGCCTTCGAGGTTATTTGAAAACGGAGGACTCCGCGGCGTCCGCCCGCGCAGCACGAGACCATCGACCGCGTGGATATCGGGAAGCATGACGAGATCTCCGCCGAGCGCGGTAGCGAACGCCTCGATCCCGGGGTTGGGCGCGAAGGTGTCGATGAAGCCCTCTGTCTGGAACACATTGCGCGGGGGCAGGCGGCGCCCGAGAGGATCCTCGACGGTGTGCCGGGCCATGAGAGGGGCGTAGTTGATTCCATCGGCGCGTTCGAGCCACATCTGGAGCAGTCCGAGAGACGGGTTGTTCTCGTCCACCGGCTCGTCACGCAGAAACGTCGACAGGAGGGCCGGGACGTCGATCGGCTTGGTCTGGTGGAGGAGCTCCTGGTAGAGGAGACCGTCTGTGCCCGAGAACACCGCGCCGGAGACGGAAGGTTCGAACGCGACGAAGCCAGGACCCGTCTGGCCACCTTGGGAGTGGCCGACGAAGTAGACCTTGCTCGGATCGATCTTGATCGCACCGCTTGCGGTCGTGAATGATAGAGCGGTTGCTAGCCGCAGGAGCGAGAAGCCATCGGCCGTACCCTGAAGCGCATTGTCACGGGACGAATAGGGATTGGCGTAGTTGTAGACGGCGATCTCGGGCGTTCCACCGGGGTTGCGCGGGCCGTGTAGCACCTGATCTGTGGAGATCGTGGCGATGCCCTGAGCCGCGAGGCGAGGGCCGGTGCCGTTCGTGATGAATGACTGGTAGTCGCCTCCGGTGCCGTGCTGCGAGATCGCGATCGGCCACCCGTTGGTTGGCATCGTCCCGGCCGGGATGGTGATCGCGAACCGCATCGTCTCGGTACGCTGGATGACCGCGCGTCCGACCGCGCTGACGACGATGTCGCCGCCGATATTCTGGTACGGAACGTCACCGCGCTGGAAGTTCGGAGCATCGTAGGCCCCGGTGTAGGTCGCGTAGCCGACTGCCGCTGCCCCCGGCTGGATGTTGCGTGCCACTGGCGCCGTCAACGTGAACACTGCAGCACGGATTGCGGGGACGATCTGGGTAGCGTGCTGTGTCGTGAACACGGCGGCCGAGATCACGTCGGCGCGCTCGTCTTCGCCGGACTCGTCGAGGTACGCCCACAGCGGCGCATAGCCGTCGCGCGCGGTCGCGACCGCGGCGTCTCCTCCGCCATCGCGCATCGCCATGAACGTCGGGCTCGGGATGAATGCGACGCCCTCGATCGTGTGGACTCGCCGCGTGATGACGAGCGCATACGTCGTCCCTTCGCGCAATGGGAACCCGGGGTACGGACGAACCGCGAGGCTGTTCGGGCCGATCGTGCCGCCCGCGTCGGCGCGGAACTGGGCGATCATGGGCGCACGGACCCCACGATCCGGCGAGGTCGGATCGACATCCACGACATAGACGCTCGCGGTGTCGAGGACCGAGTCCTCCGGAGTGAGCGGCAGGCTTGCCGGATCGACGGCGTCGTCGAACAGAGCGTAGAGCGGAGAGTTGAGGCCGAAGCCGTCGAGCCCCTCTGCCGCCGCCCGATACCGTTCGGCGATCAGACTGCCGACGGGAAACGAAGAGAGATCGAGATGGTTGTCATGCCGGTGCAGATCGTTCGGGTAGGGCAGGGCGTAAAAGTCCTGTCCGGATCCGGGCAAGGCGAACACTGCCGCCGGAGCGCCGGCATCGGTGCAGGCTGCTCCCATCGTGGCGAGAAGGAGCCATCGAGCGTCCAGGTATGAGGTCATGGCGCGCTAACCCCCGGCTTTCGGAGAAGTCGCAGGAGGTTGGTTTGCGTCGTGGCCGAGAAAATTGCGTCCAGCTCGAGGAATTCGGGCGCCGTCGAGGCGTAGTACACACTACGGGCCTCGCAGAACGCCGCGCTACCAAAGGGACTTCAGGACTCTCAACTGGGAGCAGCTCGCCGAAGACGGTGGGCGTGGAGCCTGCTGAGAACCTGGTGCTGATCACGATCAATACGGGCGTTGGTTGCCGATGTTGCCACCCGGACCGTAGTCGCAAACGATCGAGTTCGGGTACGGGATGCTCGGGCAGTTGCCGACAGCGCATCCGAGCTTGACCGAGTCGCGCCACACGATCTGGGTGTAGTGGCCGCACGTCCCGTTGCACGTGTTGGCTGTGTAGTTGTAGTTGCCGGCCTCGGACATCCACAGGCCGACCGCGTCGGCAGCGATCGCGGTGCCGCCCGACGCGTAGATATTCTCGCCAACGTACCAGGGATGCCCCATCGAGCGTCCCGGGTTGTGATCGATAAGCTGCGGCACGCCATCTGTATTCTGGCACTGCGCGACCCACGCAGCGGCGGTTGCGGCGAGCGCAGGATCCCATTCCATTGAAGGCAGCGGCGTCGCGGTCTGCACTGCAGCGCGCGCCTCGTTGTGCAGCAAGGTGATTCCCACGAGCTCGGCGGGCTCGCCGACGCCGGCAGGGGCGTCCGTCCTCGGACCATCGACAACGGTGCCGGATGCGTCGCCGTGCGGAGCGTCACCGGCGCCGGGCGAGGCATCGACGTCGCTGTTGCTGCTGCTGCATCCGGCGAAGGTCATCGTGCCGAGCACGATCACCAACAGGCTCGATAGCTTCGTCGTCATGTGCATGAACCATCGAGTTCCCAAACGTCGCACGAATTCGCGCGGCCAGGGTTGCGAGGGAGAACTCGAGCTCAGAGCCACCTCAGGTGGTTGATCGTCATTGGCAGACCGACGCGACATCCGTCACGCAATGGAGGGTCGGCAGGTGGCACTCCATCCCGTCGGCCGACGCCGTGTATTCGGTCGGCCCCGAGCCTGCTCGAACCGCTCGGACCCGTCACTTCCGACATGTGGAGACCGTGAGTGAGAGGCCTGCCATGGCGTCATGGCACGCACGCCCGATCGCATCGTGCGTGACGCGATCGGTTGACGGACTCGCCCTGGTCTCTCGCATCATCGCAGCCGCAGACTTTATCGCGTCACGCGACTCCTTCGGGATCATGTAGCAGCTCTCCAATTGACGGACCGTGCTCTCGAACTCGACACACGGATCGAGACCCTGCACAGGAATTTCGACCGTAGACGCGGCCGTTCCCGACGACACGGGAAGGTCGGCCGGCCGGCGTCCGCGCGAGCTCGACACGATGAACGCGAAAGCGATCGCTACCGCGCCGCCGGTGATCAGCGCGACCTGACGCCCCCTCGATCTCGCCATGGGCTTGTCGGCAGCGCCGGCCATCGCGAGTAACGAGACAGCGGCAACCGGAGCTGCAGACCACGAGGGACTCGGCTCGCTTCCGCGGCGGTGGTCGACGCTGTTCGTCGTCATCGGTTGGCTCGCCGCGCGCGGCACCGGGCTCGGCGTCTTCGCTCGTTCTGTGACGGGAACCATGCATTCGCGCAGCGCTTGTTGCATCGCTCGCGCTGATGGGTATCGCTGGCGTGGGTTCTTGGCGATCGCGATCAGGACGACCCCCTCGAGCTCGGCGGGTATCGGAACCAACCGCGAGGGCGGAGGCGGCGTCTCCTCGACGTGCTGGCGCAAGGTCTCGAACAACGAGCCGCCAGCGAACGGCCGGCGCCCCGTCAGCATCTCGTAAAGCACGATGCCGAGCGCGTAGAGGTCGGTCCCGGCTCCGAGCTCGCCGCCGCGCGCTTGCTCCGGCGACATGTATGAAGGGGTGCCAAGGATGATGCCCTGGGCGGTACGCGGAGTCACTCGGATGGGGGCCTTGGCTACACCGAAGTCGATCAACGTGACTCGTCCCTGCGGCGACAGGACGATGTTGTCGGGCTTGACGTCGCGGTGAAGAATGCCGCGGTCGTGCGCCGCGGCCAGCGCATCGAGCACGTCGATCGCGATCCGGCAGGCTTCGGCCGGTGGCAGCGGGCCACGGCGTACCGAGAGTTTGAGCGACGCGCCTTGGAGATACTCCATGACGAGATATGGCCTACCGTCGGGGAGCTGAGCCAGGTCCAGGATGTTCACGATGCTCTCGTGACGGACCTGGTTGACGCTCCGCGCTTCGTCGAAAAACCGACTCACGACGTCCAGATTGGCAGTGCTCTCGTGGGACAGGACCTTGATCGCGACCCAGCTTCCGAGCCGTGGATGCACCGCGCGGTACACCGCGCCCATGCCGCCGGTCCCGATCTTCGCGGCGACGCGGTAGCTGCTCACCATCGAACCGATCATCGGGTCGTCGTCGGAGCTGCTCGGCGTCGCGCCGTCGACCAGACACGGAGCGCCAGTGGGGGAGACCGCCGCACATTGCGGGCAGACGTACATTGCCCTAGTCACCCCTCGCCGGAGAGGGGTGGAACTGACTCGGCAAGCCGTGGCCAGAGCACGCGCAGAACAGCATCGCGAGGCTACAGGT
Source organism: Myxococcales bacterium (assembly GCA_043759315.1). Classification (GTDB taxonomy): domain Bacteria; phylum Myxococcota_A; class Polyangia; order Haliangiales; family Haliangiaceae; genus JABFXX01. The sequence continues at coordinate 1,085 of JAYVLW010000066.1, read as the reverse complement.
CATCGAACAACGAACCATGTCCGCGAAACCCACCCGGTCGCCGGATGTCGCAGGAAATCGACAACGCTCGACGTTCGCCGATCTACGCGGCCAATGGTCGCGGTCGCGCCACAACAACATGCCAAGCTAGATCCATGTCAGTGCGGCGTGCGATCGAAGCGCGACACGGTCGGATATTCGACCTTTCCTCGGAGCTTGCACTCATGGCCGAGAACATCACCGGCACGGGCCCTCGGCCCATCGTTCGGCGATTCAATCAGCTGATCGACGCCCTCGAGAACGTGGGCGCGCGCTATTCGATCTGCGGCGCGACCGCGATGGGCGCATATGGCGCGCAGCGGTTCACGCACCACATCGACCTGTTGGTCGCTCAGGGAGACCTCGAGCCGGTCGTCGCCGAGCTCGCGAAAACAATGCGCGAGCTGGGTCGCGAGCCAACCACCGGCGATGCGAAGCAGGTGCGCCTGCGATCGAAGCGCGCGAGGACGCTCGCGGGCGTCGATATCGATCTGATGGTACCGGTTGATCCGATCGAGGCGTGGGCGATCTCGACGTGCGTGCGTGCGCGCGCGTTCGAGCGGAAGGTCGACGTCGTGTCGGCCGAAGCCCTCGTACTGATGAAACTGCAGGCCTATCTATCGAACCCCGAATCGGAGCGCGGTAGTCAGCACCGGGCCGACGCGCTCGCTTTGCTGCGGGTTGCCAAGATCAATCTCGGTGACATCCGCCAGTTCCTGAAAGGTTCGCTCCAGAAGCTGGAAGCCTTCGAGAAGCTCCTGAGGGTTCCGAGTTCGACCGGACGATTGGGTTAGCCGAACCGAGCGGCGGCCCGTAGACCACAGTTCGGCTCCCGCGGGGCCTCGTGGTAGGATTCCTTCGTGCCGACGCCCGAGGTGGCTCGCATCCTCCGCGAGGGGCATGCGGCGTGGCCGGAGCTCGCTGTTCCTCACGCGATCCATGACCTGATCCAGGATCGGATCGAGGGCGAGGCCGAGCCCCTGGTGGCGGATGAGATCTTTCTGGCGTGCGCGTGCGCCCTCGGGGACAGCGCGGCCGTGGAAGCCTTCGAACGTCGGTACTTCGCC
>JAYVLW010000065.1:0-6717 GCA_043759315.1 Myxococcales bacterium | reverse complement strand
ATGCCGAGCGGCGACCCTGGAGAGAGATCGTGCGCATGTTCCGCGAGGCCGGCCGAGGCCTCGCGGCGGTGCATCAGGTGGGTCTGGTACATCGCGACTTCAAGCCCGAGAACGTCCTCGTCGGCGATGATGGGCGTTGTCGTGTCAGCGACTTCGGCCTCGCTCGCCTGGCGGTCACCGAAGCAGGGCTTGTCGAACCCGCCGTGGCGGAACCGTCGAGCAACCCCGTTGCTGAGGTCTTCCCCCCAACCACGACCGCAAAGTTCTTGAGCTCGGTGCTGACCCAGCACGGAACGTTCGTCGGCACGCCGGTGTACATGGCGCCCGAACAGACTCGAGGTGCGCCGCCGGATGCGCTCACAGACCAGTTCAGCTTCGGTGTGGCGCTGTACCGCGCATTGTATCGAACCTTGCCGTACGACCTCGCCGATCTCCACGCATGGAAGGGCGGCGCGGCGCCACCCGCACCACGCGAGCCGGATCTCCATGATGGCGATCCGGTGCCGCGCTGGATCTGGCGCACCCTCGCCCCAGCGCTGGCGCCCCGTGCCACGGACCGATACTCGAACCTCGAAGTGTTGCTGGCGGCGCTGGGGCGGGATCCCGCACGCGTCCGTCGCCGAGTGGCGGCCTGGGTGGGCGCCGTCGGCATCGTGTCTTCGCTGGGGGTGCTCGCGTTGACGCGCGGCTCCGCAGCGGAGAGCAACGCAGCGATGTGCCGCTCGGCCGACCGCGCGCTGGTCGGAGTCTGGGACCCTGGCATCAGGCGCGACGTTCGTGACGCCTTCCTCGCGACCAAGCAGCCGCGAGCCGTCGACACGTGGAACCGGACCGAGGCGTTGCTCGACACCTACGCGCAAACGTGGATCTCGGCCCAGACCGATGCCTGTGAAGCATCGCGCATTCGCGGCGATCAGTCCGACGAGATCTACTCGCTGCGCACCGCTTGTCTCGACACCGACCTCAAGCAGCTGCGCGACCTCGTCCAGATCTTCAGAGGGGTCGACGCGGACCTGGAGAGTCGAGCGATCCAGGCGGCCTCCGGGCTAGCGACCGTCTCGCGCTGCTCGGACATCGAAGCGCTGCTCGCCACCGAGCCGCTCCCGGCGGACCCGCAACAACGTAAGCAATACGACGACGCCAACGCTGCGCTTGCCAAGGCGACCGTCCTGAACCTGACAGGTCGCACCGACGCCGCCGAGAAGCTCGCCGTGGCTGTCGCGACACAGGCGCACGATCGGTTCCACGTGCTCGAAGCCAAGGCGCAGATCCTCCGCTCGACGATCTTGATCGATAGCGGCAGGCACGACGAGGGTGTTCGGGTGACCAAGGATGCGCTGGTGGCGGCGGAGGCCGGGTTGGATGGCGGCAGCGCGGCGCACGCCTATGCGATCTTGCTGTTCGAGACCGGGATCCTCGGCCGCAACGAGGACGTCGAGATGCTGAAGCGCCACGGCCAGGTCTGGTTGACCCATGCCAAAGGCGAAGAGCGCGATGACGCGACGGGCAGTTACCTGAACTCGCTCGGTGCGCTGAGCTTCTATGCCGGTCGCTGGAACGAAGCCGCCGACCATTTCGCGCGTGCCCATGATGCCTACGCGCGTGTTCGGCCGGGGCACTGGCTCCTCGCGCGCAACCTGCAAAACCGCGCCGAGGCCCTGCTGCGTGGTGGGAGCTACGCGGAGGCCCGCGAGGCCGGCGACCGCGCGCTCGCGATCAAGACACGTGCACTCGGCGAGAACCACCCCGAGCTCATCAGCACGATCAACCTCGCGGCACGCATCCGGCTGGCAATCCACGACGAGGACCAGGCGATCACGTTGGCCAACCGAGCGCGCGAGCTCGCGCGTGCGTCGGGCGCCAGCCTCGACCAGGCCGAGTCGCTCGAGATCATGGGGGAGGCGTACACCCGCAGCGCGGCGGGCGAGGACCGAGCGCTGGTCGTGCTGCGCGACAGTCTTCGGCTCACCGAGACCGAGACGCTGCGTCAGAGCGAGATCCGTGGCAACGCGCTCCAGCTGCTCGGTGACATCCTGTTGCGCCGCAACGCTGCCGCCGATGCGGTCCCAACGTTCGAGGAGAGCCTCGCGATTCGCGAGCACAGCCAGGGCAAGGCCGGGCCGCTGGTCGCAGACTCGCTGATCGGTCTTGGTTGTGCACACACGATGATGGACAACCCCGCAGCGGCGGTCTCGGCGTTCGAACGCGCGGAGGCGATCGTCGGTCGCGCGAGCGTCGGAGACACCGTGTCCCGGCTGGCGCGACGGCTGCTCGCTGATCCCGCGGCACGTGTCGCGGGCGAACGTCTGCTCGTGCGACCCGTGGCGCCTCGACCCGCGCAGGCGAGGAAGTGATGCATGGGTGATCTCGAATCGCAAAGCGGACCGCGGGACGACGAGACCGTACCCACGGAATCGCGGGTGACACAGGCGATCGAGGTTCGCGAGTGCCCTGTCGTGTGGCGACGCATCACATTCATCGTGACGGCCGGACCCGACGCGGGACAGCACTTCAAGTCTCACGCGGAACGAATGACGCTGGGTAACGACCCCGCCGCCGACGTCGTGCTTCATGACCCTTCGATCTCGAGGTTTCACGTCGAGATCACCGTGAGCGACGGCCGGGTCACGGTGCGTGACCTCGGCAGCCGCAACGGAACGGTGCTCGATGGTGTGAGCGTCACCCACGGCTTCGCGAAGAACGGGTCGATGCTCGCGATCGGTAGGACCGAAGTCCGGATCGACCTCACACCCGATTACGTGTCGCTCCCGGTGTCGACAAAGGAGCGGTTCGGCACGATGGTCGGTCGATCGCAGGCGCTGCGGATCGCGTTCTACTCGCTCGAGCGTGCTGCGGAGAGCATGGCGACGGTGCTGCTCGAAGGAGAGACCGGCACTGGCAAGGAGGGGGCTGCCGAGTCCATTCACACGGAGAGTGCTCGCCGCGCAGGTCCATTCATCGTGGTCGACTGCAGCGCGATTCCTCCCGAGCTTCTCGAGAGCGAGCTGTTTGGCCACGAGAAGGGGGCATTCACCGGCGCGGTCAGTGCACGGGAGGGTGCGTTCGCAGCAGCCCACGGTGGGACCATCTTTCTCGACGAGATCGGCGAGCTGACCCCGGCGCTGCAGCCGAAGCTGTTGCGAGTGCTGGAGCGTCGCGAGATCAAACCGGTCGGCAGCAATCATCACCGCCGCGTCGATGTTCGCGTGATTGCGGCGACGAACCGAGATCTGCACCAAGAGGTCAACGCCAAGCGCTTCAGGTCCGACCTGTTCTACCGGCTCGCGGTGCTTCGCGTCCGGCTTCCCGCGCTACGCGAGCGTGCGGATGATCTGCCGCTCTTGGTCGACGCGCTCCTGGATCAGATCGGTGCAGTCGATCCGGCCGAGACCACGCGCTTGAGGTCGGCGGCGTTCGTCCAGCACCTGGCACGTCACACCTGGCCAGGTAACGTTCGTGAGTTACGCAACTACCTCGAGCGGTGTTCCGCGATGCACGACACCGCACCGTTCGGCGAGGCAACTGGAAGCGACAGCGCCCAGATGCCAATGGTCGACGCGCGTCTGCCCTTGAAGGCTGCGCGCGACGTGTGGCTGAGTCACCTCGAACGCCAGTATCTGCAGGAGCTGCTCCGGCTCCACAACAACAACGTGACCGCAGCGGCGCGCACGGCCGAGCTCAACCGCACCTACTTCCACACGCTGCTATCGCGTCACGGCCTGCGCTGAGCGCGCGTCAGGGCGTTCCGACGAGAGTGCGGAACCGGCGTGGCTGGCCAGCCGCGATGATCCGACAGGCACCGCCGAACCTGGTACCGCCTGGACCGCCACCTCCACCACGGCGATCGCACGGTCGTCGCCAAGGTGCCCGACGTCGGCCCGTAAAATCGCATGCACACCGAAGATCGTCACGCATGCATACAACTCGCGCATGAACACCGCGGCGCCCGACTGGCCGAGCGAGACCGACGTGTGGTTGGCGTGCACTGCGTCGTACACGAGCCGTGCGATCACCTTCGCGCCAATGCTGAAGCCCGAGGGTGACGACCCGACTTGGACCGCCGATGCCACCGCCGCGTGTCACGGCACACGTGCGGTCAGCTACTGAGCTCCGGCGGCCGCGAAGTGGATGTTCGTGCCGCGCGCGTAGACATCGGCACCGGTCGCCTCCGCGGTGCCATCCTGGTGCGCGCGGATCGGCGAGAGATCGACCCGATCGTTGACCTGGGGTCGACAAGCTCGCGTCGCGCAGCCGGCGACGTTCGTCGGCGCGCGGATGTGTTCACTGGTCGAACTGCCGCTCACCGGGCGCCCAACGGTGCGCGAGCTCGGTGATGCCGGCGGTCGCCGAGATGCAGATCCACGCGTCGCACACGTCCTCGCACTGAAAGTCCTTTTCGGTCGGCGCCTCGCCCATGCAGACGATGCCCTCGTCGTTGATCGCGAGGTAGCGGCCCTGGTTCTTCTTCGTCCCCCCGTAGCCCTTCGGAGGTGACGAGCGCGATGGCTTCCCCTTGAGGCGCTCGGCGACCTTCGCGTCGTCATTCTCTTTGTTGAGGAGGAACAGGCCCTTCGCGGTCACCGCGACCTGGGTCGGCTTGCCGCTCTCGGTGGCGCCGATGTCCTGCTTGGTGCCATCGACCGCGATGTACGTCCACCGGATGCGGGCGACGTCGGCGTCACCGACCTTCCGCACGTCATAGGTCTCGATGATGATCGACTCCTTGCCGGTCTTCTCGTCGGAGTCCTTGAGCACCCACTTCGCGTTCGGCTTGACGAGGATCTTCCAGAACTCCTTTCCAGGCACGACCTTCTGCTTCGGCGTCTTGGGCTTCTTCGCGTCCGCGAGCGCGCCGGCCGCCGCGAATGCAAGCACGAGGAACGCCACGAACGATTTCTCCATTCCGCGAACATATATGATGCCGGCGTGCGAGTGATCGTGTTCGGCGCCACCGGCCCCTCGGGCAAGCCGCCGAGATCGTGGTGCCGTTCGGCTGTAGATCGCATCATCGGTCGAGAGCCCGAAGCCGTGAAATCCAGTGCCTTGTGAGCGGCGCAACTGCAACTGCAACTGCAGGTCTCGCCGGTCTCGCTCCGATCGGCCGACTTGTTCATTCGCGCCTCCTAACTATCGAACGAGCACATCTTCGGCTGCAGCTCGGTCGATCGGGTATAGCTTCGCGATGGACGCGAGAGCTTGCTTGATCCTGGTGGTGGTGTTCACTGCCGCCTGCGAACACCCGGAGAAGACCGAGCCCGCGGCGCGCGCCGGATCGGCGATGGCTTCCGCACCGAGTCGGGTGGCCCCGAGCGCCGCATCACCCGACGCGCGTGCAGAACCGTCCGGTGCTGCCGCTGGATCGGGGAGCGCGGCGGCTGGATCGGGGAGCGCTGCCGCCGGATCGGGAAGTGCTGCCGCTGGATCGGGGACTGATGCGCTGTGCGAGGACTACTACCGGGGCGAGCTCAAGCTCGCACACGAGGAGCGCTGGAGGCTGGTCGAAAAGCACGACGCCTTCATCGCAGATTGCGCGAAGCTGCCCGCCGAGCTTCAGAGCTGTCAGGGTGACCTGCGTTACGCGCTCGACAACGACGACGCGTGCAGCAGGCTGATCCGGAAGCACGCGGACAAGCTCCGGGCGCTGCGCCGTCTCGTCGCGAGAAGTTGAGGCCAGGATGTCGCCGAGCGCGACGTTCTTGCGATGCGCATAGTTTCGCGGCGCGCCGCGTAGAAGCACCCAGATCACAGCCCAGCCGCCACCCGGGACTACGCACTGCAGAGTGCCGGCACCACGCACGAGGTTCGGCACCTTCTCGATCGCGCGACGCTCGGCGCTCGTTACGACCGGATGCATCCGGCCCGAGACGGGTCCGCTGCGCGCGGCCGCCTCGCGCAGGTTGTCTTCGTCGCTGTCGCACAGGAACAGCACGATCGGCTCGCGCTCCGCTTGAGCGAGGTCACGCTCTCCGGCGGCGCTGACGATCGGCGAGACGTAGCGATCGGTCGTAGTCGTCCGACCCTTGCTGTCGGTCGAGGTCTCGTGGCCGTGGCCAATCCGTCGGATGTCGACGAACGCCGGCGTGATCTCGACCGACGCCGCGTCCTTGTCGGCGACCTCGGCGACGGTGCCGTGCAGCTTCCCGTACGCGAGGTAACGCGGTGCGTGCAGCATCCGCTACTGGCCATCATCAGCATCATCGCGCCGAACATCACGCCGAACGTCAAGCCGGCGAGCCCGCATGCGTTCTTGATCCGCCCGCGCACGCCGTTCACCGCGAGCGATGCTGCACCCATCAGGAGCGCCGGCCCGAACATGACGACCGCGATCGCCCCGAACAGCCGACCGCTCGCCGGTGCACCCTCGGTGGTCGCCATGAGGATCGCGAGCGCGAGTGCACCGGCGACAAGCACTAGCCAGGCGATCACGGCGAACACCCAGTCGCGGCGGGACAGCCCCAACACGGCCCTTTGTATCATGTGCGGGCAGAAGGCCGATGTGCTCGAACTCGACGTCGCGAAGCGTCTCACGACGTCGCGAAGCGCGGATCCGCGGGATCGTCAGGCGCCGACAACGATCGGAAACATGACATGGAGCTGCGGGTCGGATCGCTTTGCCGGGGCGATCGATCAGTCCGAGCAGGTGACCTCGTTCGCATCCACGATGATGTCGTCGACCCACAGGTTCATTGCAGGTTGTGGGTTGTTCACGTTCGGGGC
>JAYVLW010000064.1:0-12231 GCA_043759315.1 Myxococcales bacterium | reverse complement strand
CGTTTGATGATCGCCAGCTCGTCGCGATTCCCGCCGACGAGGCTCTTCGGCCCAGCCGCGACGCGCTCGCATGGCACGAGCGCAACAGGTTCCTTGCCGCCTGATGTTGCCTCGCGTTCCTGCGATCTCGTCACGGTGGCGCGCATCTCGACCGAGGCCGAGGACCTCACTCGACTCGGCAAGTATCTCTTGGCGCTGCGCAGTCGCTTGTCGATAGCTAGACCGAGGCCGGAGAGAACTTCACGATCCTGCTTTCGGACAGGACCGTGAGGGTCCTCGAGCCACGCGTGACAGCAACGTAAAAGTGTCGGGCCCCGTCCTCTGGACGTTTCGTGTCGATGAACTCGGACGCCGCGGGGACCAGAGCGTGATCGAATTCGAGCCCCTTGATCAGGAGGGTTCGCGAGACGAGACGCGGATCGACGCCACGACCGATCGCTCGGTGACGGTCGCGAATCGCACGCGCTGTCTCCCGCAGGGTCGCGCGCTGGCCACGGCCGAATTCGTGGAACAACTCCTTGGCGTCGCGCCATAGCTCCTTGCGGTAGATGCGACAGCCACTGAGAGTTCCAAGGCGCTCTATCGCCGCCTGGACGTGCGCCGTTGACGGATCGTCGTAGACGCGTGCGAGGGCCTCGCAAACGTCGGGGTTGTTCTTCGTGCGCTTCGACTCTGGCCGTTTGCCAGCTTCGAGAGCCTTCACGGCTGTCGGAATCGCCGCTGACACGCCGGTCATGCAGTCCTTGGCCAACTCGATGATGCGCATCGCCCGCGCGGGCCCATCCAGCTTGTCCATCTCGTCCGCGAACGTCCGTAGGCTCTTCCCTTCGATCTCCTCCATCGACCGATATCGGCCGCCAAGGTTCTTGGCGTAGCCGTGCGCTTGGTGCTCCCACTTTCGAATAGCAACTACGGTTCCGTCGAGACTCGCGGCACGATGCGCGTGGCTGATCTGGTTCGCATTGTCGGACGGGGCCCACGTGATAGGGGCCCGGGAGAGATCGATCGGCGTTCCATCGATCAGCGCCCGTCGGATCGTCAGGCACCATTGCCCGAGCGGTTCGTTCTTGCCGCGCCACCTCCACGGCTCGGTGAGCTCGCCGAGTGCTGGGAATCTTGACTGGACCTCCGTCCATGCGAGCTGACCGCCCGCAAACGAGAAGATGCCCTGCAATGGGTCTCCCAGGATGCAAGTCGGTACATGGTCCGCCAGCTTCGAGAGAAGCGCGTGCTGGATCTTGGTGCAGTCCTGATACTCGTCGACAAGGACACGACCATAGGAGGCTTGAACCACCTCGCGTACCGCGCGAATGCCGAGAAGTGTCACTACCCCTTCGTAGACGGCGTCCCACGACTTCTCGACCGGATCATCGTCGGCGAGGTTCGCACCCTTGGGAAACGCGACCGCGAAGCGCAGCGCCCATCCGGCGATCGTTTCGATCCTTGCTGCCCCGGGTTGGACTCCTTGCCGCTTCAGGCGGTCTCGAAGCGCTCGAACACCCGCATGTGTGTGCGTCAGCACGAGGAGCGGCCGTTGTTGCTTGGTCTTGGCGGCCAAGGCGATCAGCTCCGTCTTTCCGCAGCCCGCCGGGGCGACGACCGAGCCCCAGTTGTTCGTGAGCAGCGTGTTCGCATCAACCATAGAGCCAGGTCTCGACGCTCGAAAGCGTTATCGCGAGAGGCGTCGTGGCGTCCTGCTGGATCTCTCTCCCGACCACGTTGCCAACGAGCTCGCCCAGCCCCATGTTCTTGAACCAGCCGCGATCCTGCCGATTCGTGGGATCCTTTGAGGTTCGCTTCGCCGCGGTGCCGAGAGCGTCACGCAGCTCGGCTTCTGTCTTGCCAGATGTTCCCGGCCAGTCCGCGAAGGCCGCGGTGGCTAGGTTCTTGATCTTGAGCACGCTGGCGACCTGCTGGCGAACGCTGTCCTCGGTGAGCTCGTCGCACGCGAGTGTCAGTACCTCCTGCAAACCAGTCGCCGAGAGGTCCCGAAAGAGTCGTTGCTCGGTCGAGAGATTCCCGGTCCATTCAAGGATCGGCACGCCGGCGATCCCTAGATCGGTGATCACCTGCGGCGATAGCGGGACGTCTGAATCGCGGAACACCGCAGCGACGTACCCGAGCTTCGCAAGACTCAACGCGGTAGTCGGCGCATCGCTCCCACCTCCGTCGGCAAGCCACGTTCCAAGGGCCTCGAAAGGCACGCTGCGTTTCTGCGTCCACAGGCCCCGGAGCCCGCGCACGAGCCCAACTTCCGTCGGGCCCTCGCACACGAGAATCCGACGGGACAGGAATGCTTCTGGAACCCGCCGAATGATCCTCTGTAGGGTTTCCCCTTGCGGAACTCGCATCTCCACCCTTGTTGCTTCGCGGTGGCACACGTGCAGCTGGCTGCACTTCAGCTCGACGACAGTGGTCGGCGAGTGTGTAGTCAGCAACACTTGACCGAGGGGCGTCTTCGCATTGGGATCCGCGGTCAGTGCATCCCGCAGAACCTTCAGCGCGTGTCGAATGCGGTGCGGTTCGAGCCCGTGCTCGATCTCGTCGATCAACACGATCGCGCCTGATGGGACCGACAGGCGCTGCGTTGCCAGAGCGGCGAGACGTCGAGAGCCCAAGCCGGCTAGGCGCACTGGAACGCCGCCGTCGTGCAAGGAGATACCGCCCAGGTTCATCGCGGCCCTTTGTGTATCGAGTCCGGCAGCATAGTTCTGGGCACAGTACGCACCGAGCTGTCTCGCGGCAGCGGATACCGAAGCCGCAACCACGTCCAGCTCGGGCAACTGATTGGTCGCGATCAACGTGCGAGCATTCCGGAATGCGTCGGCAAGTAGTGGGGTCGCTGCGCTCCGCTCGTCCGTCAGCGCTGAAAGCGCTGTGCCGCGGCCCCAGGTGAGATGGCGCTCGACCTCCCCTCCCAGTCTGACGACCCCAAAGAGGGTGCGGTCCTTCGGATGCAGCTGCCTTGGTTCGTGACGATCTGTGATCACCGCCCATTCACCCTCAAGAGAGCCATCCACTGTCAGTCGCACCGTCACGACGGGTTCGTCCTCGGTCTGAGGCTCGTCGTGAAGGGTGCCGTCGGGTGCCCAACCCCGAAGGTGCAGACCGAATCGGCGTTCCTGTTCCGCGTCGTCCGAGAGCTCGCCGACAGTGATCGTGATCTCGATCTGGTTCGCGACGTCGCCGTTCAGAAAGTCGAGATCCGAGAATGGAAAGTGACGCGGTGACAACGTTGCCTCGATCGCATCGAGCACCGTTGACTTGCAGCTGTCACCTCGTCCGATCAGACATGCGAACGAGTCGCTTGGCCGCCACGACAGCTCGGTTATCCCGCGGAAGTTGCGGATCGAGATCTCACGGATCTGCATGGGGCCCCATCATCCAGCATGGTATGCGCGGCCTGTGACACGGTAGCGGGCCGCGCGTCGCGTCAGTCGCTGGCGCAGCGGAAGACCTCGGCTCGATGGAGCTCGAGGAAGTGCTCGCCTGCACGCGGGTGAACGAACCGACCTCGGGTGGATGGTGGACCGCACGTTGACTACACCGCAGGCTGCAGCGGTTCGAGGGCACGGTGTGCTCGTGTGCTGTTGTGCCGGGGTGCCTCATTTTGCGTCAGGCCAAGAACCAGCCTGCCTACCTTGGAAACATTCTCGGGGTTCTCGATACTGATGGCTGCTGTGCGTGAGGGCGGGTCATGAGGGCGGGACTACCAGGATGACGGCCCACGTCGTCCAGCGGCTGCTTGATGCCGAAGATCTCGTGCGTCGCCGGCGTGCAGACGAGTACCGCCGCCACGTTGCATCGCAGCGCTCTGCGCGAATCGATCCCAATCCTCACCAGATCGACGCGGTGATCTTCGCGCTGACGCGAATCCCGGACGGCGGCTGCATCCTCGCGGACGAGGTGGGGCTGGGAAAGACGATCGAAGCGGGCCTCGTCGTGGCGCAGTTGCTGGCGGAGGGCGCGCGACGGGTGCTCGTCGTCACCCCGAAGGCGCTCCTCGGGCAGTGGAAGCAGGAGCTGTTCTCGCTGTTCTCACTCGAGACCCGCGAGATCACGCGCGACAACATCGATTTCACGGGGGACGGGGTGTTCCTGGCCACGCGCGACCTGATCGGCAGCGAGACCGGGTCTGCTGCGCTCGAGGCCGGCGAACGGTTCGACCTCTGCATCATCGATGAGGCGCATGAGGTGTTCGCCGGCATCTACCGCCGCTACGACAAGTCGGGGTCGATACGCGAGGATTCTCCATTCGCGCGTATGGCGGCCAGGCTATCGGCAGCCCTTCGGGCAACCGGCACGCCCGTGCTGCTGTTGACGGCGACTCCGATCCAGAACTCGCTGCTCGAGCTCTGGGGGCTCATTCAGTACGTCGATGCAACCGGGACTCTGCTGGGAGACCTGAGCACGTTCCGCCAGATCTTCTGCCCGTCGGACGACCGCATCCTGGAAGAGGGGCAAGAACACGAGCTGCAGCGCCGCCTGAACACGGTGATGCAGCGGACTCTTCGTCGGCAGGCGCAGGAGTTCATGCACGAGCCGTTCATGGGGCGGCAGGCGCGGTTGTTCGAGTACGCAATGAGCCCTGAGGAGCGAGAGCTCTACGACGACGTCACGAACTACCTGCTGGAATCCGGGATCTATGCTTTCAGTGGAAAGTCGCGACAGCTCCTGCTGCTGGTCTTTCACCGTCGGATGGCTTCGTCTCATCCTGCCCTCTCGAAGAGCCTGCAGAAGGTGGCCGAACGGCTGCGCAAGATGCGCGACGGACGCGCTATCGACGATGAAGCGGATGGCAATGCGGTGCTCGGCGATCTCGAAGACGAGGACACCGCGGCTCAGCCCGAAGCGTCAACTGAACACCACAACGCAGGAGCGATCGCTGCGGAGCTCGCTCGCGTCGAGTCGTTCATCTCCAGATGCGAAGCCCTGCCGACCGACAGCAAGGCACGGGCGATGCTCCAGGCGGTCAGGCTCGTGCTCGAGCAAGCGACGCTCGGGAAGAGCAGCGGCAAGGTGGTCATCTTCACGGAGTCGCTCACCACGCAGGACTACCTGCGCAAGCTGCTGATCGAGAGCGGTGTGGTTGACGACAGTGCGGTGACGTTGTTCCGCGGCACCAATGACTCCCCTGCGGCCGCGCGTGCGCTGGATCAGTGGCTCGAGGATGTCGGTCGCAAGCTGCCGCCCGACCAGCGGCCGAGCGAGGACGTTGCGATGCGCCTCGCCCTCGTCGACGAGTTTCTCAAGCGATCGAAGATCTTGATCTCGACCGAGGCAGGCGCGAAGGGGCTCAACCTTCAGTTCTGCAACACGGTGATCAACTACGACCTGCCGTGGAACCCACAGCGAATCGAGCAGCGGATCGGCCGCTGTCACCGGTATGGCCAGCAGCGCGATGTGACGGTGATCAACTTCATTGCCAAGGACAACGAGGCACAGCGGCTGACGTTCCTCATCCTCAGCGAGAAGCTCGAGTTGTTCGGGACCGTCCTCGGCGCAACAGACGAGGTGCTTCATCGGCCGGGGCAGATCGGCCCGGAGGCTCTCGTGAGCGCAGTGGGCGGCGACTTCGAGACCCAGCTTCGACGGATCTACGACCGCGCACGCACGATCGCCGAGGTCGAGAAGGAGCTTCGCGAGCTCCGCGACTCGATGGAGATCAAGCGGCGCGAGTTCGAGGCAGCGCAGAAGCGCACCGAAGACGTGATCCAGCGTCGCTTCGATACCCGCGTTCAGCAATCGTTCCGAAGGATCCAGCAACAGCTTCCCGCGGAGCTCGCGGAGTTCGATCAGCATGTGGAGCGGGTCGTGGTCGCGTACCTCGAGGCGAGCGCGATCCCGTTCACAATCGAGAGGCGCGACGGCACGGCGATCCTGTCGATCGAACCGTCCTCGCGGCTTCCAGAGGCGCTACGAGAAGGCACCGCATGTCTGATCGGCAGCCTGCTTCCGAACAGTCCACTGTTCCCACTCCATCTCGGACATCCGCTCGTCGCGGCAGCTCTCTCCGAGACGCGTGCGGCTGCCCAGGCGCGCGCGTTCAGCCTCTCGATCCGTGGCAGCGCACCCGACCTCGCTGCCTACCGGAACCGTCGAGGGCGGGTACGGATCGCGCGAGTCCACTATCGTGGCTTCGAGTCGACCGACCGCTTGGTCCCGGTCATCGTGCTGGATGGCGATGACGGTCCGCTCTCGGATGATGTCGCTGCACGGCTCCTCCGCCAGGTGATCACCGATCGTCCCCCGTCGTCGACTCGTTCACAGGTGAGCGACGAGTCTCTCGAGGACGCCCTCGAGTCGCTGTTGTTCCAGCAGACCGGCGAGGCCGGAACCCAGGAACACGAGCGCTTCGAACAGACGATCGAGCAGGTCGAGCGGTTCCTCGGAGACCGCATCCTCCTCCTCGAGCGGCAGCGTGATGCGGCCCTCGCGAAACTATCGAAGGCAGAGACGGCCAGAGAGGCCGCCGTGGGCTCTGAGCAGCGAGATCGCGCGGAGCAGAGCCTGCGTCGCACTCAGTCCGAGATCGAGCGACTCGATACGGAGATCGCATCGCTGCGAGCCGGTGACGATGAGAACTACCGGCGCTGGCGCGACCGCGCGCAGGAGCGCCGCTACGCCCCACCTGAGGTCGAGCGCATCTTCGACGCGGAGCTCGAGATCACATGACGACAACGGAGGTCGACGACGTGGCACTCAAGCTCCTGCACACTGCGGATTGGCATCTGGGTCGGCGCTTCCCGAGCTTCGATCCGAACGATCAGGTGAAGCTCAGTCGAGCGCGCCTCGACGTGCTCGACAAGATCCTGAAGGCTGCCGACTACAACAACGTCGACGCGATCCTGTGCGCGGGCGACCTGTTCGACGAGCCGAGTCCCGACCGTGAGTGGTGGGAGCCGGTCGCCAGGAAGCTGGCAGGTCAGCGCAGCAAGCGACCGATCTTCCTGTTGCCGGGCAACCACGACCCGCTCCAGACGGGCTCGATCTACGAATCGACCCACGCGTTTCGCGGGCTCCTGCCGGCGTGGGTGCACGTCGTCGATCGGGATGACTTCACGTTCAAGCTCAACGACGTCGCGACGCTGTACGCACAACCGTGTCGTTCGCGTGCAGGTCAGGACGATCCCGCGATGGCGCTGCCCGCTCGCGAGGCGGGCGACGCCGGTATCCGGATCGGCATGGTCCACGGCAGCACGTTCGATGCGGTCGATTGCCAGATCAACTTCCCGATCGCGAAGGAGGCAGCGGCTGCGCGGGGCTTTGACTATCTCGCGATCGGCGACACCCACAGCTTTCGCAACGTGCCCCCCGATGCACGACCACCTGTCGTCTACCCCGGGGCGCCCGAGGCAACGACCTTCGGCGAGCCCGGAGCAGGCAACGTCGTCGCGGTGTTCGTGAGCCGCTCGCGCAAGGTCGACTTCCGTCCCGAACGCGTCGCCGCCTGGACGTGGACCGAGCGCACGGTCCGCTCGCTTGCCGAGCTTCGCGAGGTGCATGCCGATTCGCAGCTCTCGCGTTGCGTGGTCCGGCTGTCGGTCGAGGTTCGTCTCACCGCGCCCGAGTACGAGGAAGCAGAGCGAATCCTGAGCGAGCTCAAGGGGACGAGTGCGATCCACGGCCGCGTCGGCGTGATCCAGATCGAGCGCGACGGGATGGGCCTGGATACCCGAAACATCGAGAAGGAGCTCACGGATCTGCCGGACGTCCTGCGCGCAACCGTGCAACGTCTCCAGGCGCTCGAGAGCGGAGAGCAGGGCGAGGTCGCTCGCGCGGCGCTCTATCATCTCTACAAGCTCGTCCGGGAGGCGCGGGCGTAATGCGTCTCGTCAAGCTGTCCGTCCAGCGGTTCCAGTGCATCGAGTCCGCGGAGCTCGAGCTCGGTCCCGGGCTCAACGTGCTCTACGGTCCGAACGACCTCGGCAAGTCGAGCCTCGCGTGGGCGATCCGCGCGGTGCTCCTGCTCCAGCACAACTCCTCCCATCACGAGCGGTTCGTATCCTGGTACGGCGACGGAGAACCGCGAGTCTCGCTGACGTTCACGGATGCGGACGACCGCTACTGGCGGGTCACCAAGACGTTCGGCGGATCCGCAGGACGATCGATGCTCGAAACCTCGAAGGATGGGCGCACCTTCACCGCCGACACGAACGGACGCCAGGTCGACGAGAAGCTGCGCAAGCTGCTCGGTTGGGGCATCCAGGCGCCTGGTGGAGCGGGTGCAGGGCGTGGCTTCCCGGACAGCTTCCTGGTGCAGGTCCTGCTGTCGGAGCAGGACAACGTCCGCAAGGTGTTGTTCGACACCTCGCTCACCAAAGACGCCGATGAATCGGGGCGCCGTCGGTTGACGGAGGCGCTCGGCGCGCTGGCCCAGGATCCGATGTTCAAGGCGGTGCTCGACGATGCACAGGGCAACGTCGACCGCGCGTTCACCGCGACCGGGCGAAAGAAGAAGTCTGCGGGGTCGCCGTTCATCGAAGTGGCGGCGCGGATCAAGACGATGCAGGAGGAACGCGACGAGCTCGAGGCCAAGGTCCGCGAGACGGCCGCCGCCGAGGCTCGGATCCGCGAGCTGATCGAGCTGCGCGATGTGACGGCGCGCGAGCTGGTGGAATCCCGGGCGACGCTCGCGGAGCACCAGGCCAGCCTCGTTGTGGCCAAGCGTCGTGGCGTGCTCCAGCAGCAGATCGGGGAGCACAGGGCGAAGCTCCAGTCCGGAGACGGCCTCCAGCGAGACATCGAACGGGCACATGCTGTCGTCGAGGATCTGGAGAAGCAGATCGTGCTCGGAGCAACGCGCGTACAGGAGCTGACCGCAACTGCGGTACGACACGCCGCGGCGCGGGATGCCGCGCGCCAGAAGCTCGATGCGATCACGCACGAGGATGGCGCTGCGGATCGCCAGCATGCGGAGATCCGGGAGCAGCAGCGGATCGCACAAGAGCAGCTCCACGACGCGGAGCGCGCGCTCGAGCGAGCCACGGAGGAAAAACGCGTGGCAAAGGCAGCGGCGGATGCGGTGGCCTCGGCGACGCTGGCGACCACGCCTCTCTCGACCACGTCGCGCGCTGCGGAAGCGGCACTGATCGCCGCGACCGACGTCGAAGCACGAGCGCTGAAGAGCCTCGAGGATGCCAAGCAGCGTCTCCGCGATGCGACGAGTGGCGACAAGGCGCAAGCGCGCGAGCTTCGCCGGACCGAGCTCGAGAATCGCCGGCTCAACCGTGCGGCCGATCGCAGCCGCATCGTGGCGCTGCAGCGTCAGGTGGCCGAGGCCAAGGAGGCAGCAGACCGCGCGACGACCGCGCAAGCGGCATGCGCAGGTCTTTCGAAGGAGCTCGTGACAGCTCGCGCTGCCGTCACCTCGAGCGAGGCGGCCCTCAAGACGCTCGATGCGGCGGTGGATGCGACTCAACGGCTATTCCGCACCGGCCGGCTTCGCGCTGCGCGTGCCGAGAGCGCAGCTGCTGCCGAAGCGTCCGCGCGTGCGTCACACGAGCGTGGTCAAGCGGAGTCCCTACGAGCCGGAGAATCGAGGCTGCGCGCGACCCTGCGGGACAACCTTCCGCCATCGACCCAGGTCGCCGAGCTGCGCCGGTTGGCGGAGGATCTGCGGGTCGCCGAGGCGAGTCTCGGCGGTGGGATGTCGATCACGATCCGGCCGCGCCGCGAGTTGACCGTCACCGCCAGCGTCGACGGAACGAGTGCCGCTCCGCGCACCTCGGGCGAGCTGGTCACCTTCTCGGCCAGCCGCTCTCTCTCCATCGAGATCGACGATCTCGTCGATCTCGAGGTCACGGCCGGCGAGGAAGCGGTGCGAACCCGTGCTGCGGCGCTCCGCGCGCGGTGGGCGGGGGAGGGCGCCAGCCTGTTGCGCATGCAGGGCGTCGAGTCGATCGAAGCCCTCGAAGCACTCCTCGCCGAGGCCGAGGTGACGCGTCGCGCGGCCGATGACCGCCGTCGAGATGCCGAGGCTGCCGACCAGCGAGCGATGCAGTCTTCGAGCAACGTCGATCAGGAAGGGCTCGCCGCTCGGGTTGTCGAGCTAGAGCAATCCTTGGACGGCGCCGATGTCGTGGCGCTCGGTAGCCAGCTGGACAAGCTCGGCACCAACTGGGAGGCCGCACTCCAGAAGCAGGTCGCGTCGACGACGGCCGACCGCGCAAAGCTCGTCACGAAGCTCGACGGGGAACGCCAGCAAGTCGCTCGAAGCGAGACGCGGCTGGAATCCGAGACGCCTGCAGCCGCGACGCTGCGGGACGAGGCCACTCGCCGGCAAGCCGAGCTCGGTGACGCCCTGCCGGCGCTCGACACGCGAACGCAGGCCGAGCTCGACGGTGTGGATCGCAACCTCACGGACATCGAGCACCAGCTGGTAACGCTGTCGGGCGGCGCGACCGAGGATGCAACCGCACGTGCCGAGGTGGAGGTCGCCGAAAAGGCACTCGGGGCCGCGGTCGAGGAGCGGAAGCGAAAAGGTGTCGCGACGCAGCAAGCGCGGGACGCCCTCGTGCAGGCTGAGGCGCGACGCGAAGTGGCCAGAACGCAGGCTCGCGAGCTCGATCGCGATGGCGTGTGGACAGCCGCGCTCGACATGGGGGCACAGCTCGAACTGACGCGCTGGAACGAGGTCCGCGACCAAGCACAGCTGCGCAGAGACGGCCTCAAGCAAACGTGCACCGCGCTACAGGAGAAGCTCGACGAGCTCGTGCGCGTCAGGAACCTGGCCATCCAGGCGGCGCGCGACGCGATCAAGCAAGCCGACGACGCGGCGGTGAAGAGTCAGGCAAGCGCCACCGAGCTCACCGAGAAACACCAGCACCTACAGAGTGGCGTGAACACGCAGCGGCTCGGCGTGGCCGAACTGAAGACTCAGCTCGCAGGGGCACACCTGGAGCTGGCGCGAACCGCTATCGCTGAGCTGCAGAAGGAGCTCGACGCGCTCGGCGCAGATACGGACATCGACGAGGGAGACGTCGAGCTTCAGGAGTTGCACACGAAGCGTCTCGACAACCGCCTGCATGAGACCGAGGACGACCTCGCCCGGGCGCGCGGCGCACTCGAGCAGGTCGGCGGAGCCATCGTCCGCGAACGCCAGCAAGAGCTGACCAAGGCAATCGATCGCGAGACGCGCCGCGAGCACGAGATCGAGGTCGAGTACGATGCGTGGAAGCTGCTCGTCGACACGCTGCGCGAGACCGAGTCCACGGAAGGCGCCCACCTCGGTCGTGCTCTCGCAGTGCCGGTCAGCAAGCGGTTCCGCGAGCTCACCGGCGGTCGATATGGAAGCTTCGAGCTTGGAGCCCACCTCGAGAATGCGGCCCTTCAAGTTGCCGGCGAGGTACGCAGCATCAGTGCGCTGTCGGCAGGAACCCAGGACCAGCTCGCGACGTTGCTTCGACTGTGCGTCGCCGAGCAGCTGCGTACCGGTATCGTTCTCGACGATCATCTGAGCCAGAGCGACCCCGCGCGCGTGTCGTGGTTCAACTCGATCCTGCGAACCGCCGCCCATCAGATCCAGATCGTGTTCATCACCTGTCGACCGCTGGAGGTGCTGACCGAGAGCGAGATACCCGCGCTCACGGAAGACATTAAGTCCTCTGCAGCGGGTCAGCTCCGCGCGATCGATCTGACCAAGGTCATTCGCCGGTTCGCCGCCGAAGCGGGCGCTCCACAACCGGGATCAGCACCGCGTCGAGCCAGCGTGCCAAGCGGTCCGACAGAGAGGACCTAGCCATGAGTGATGTCCTCCAGGTCGATATCGAGGCGGCCACCGAGCTCAGTCTCGCGATGAACGAGAACTCCGTGCCGCTGGTCGCACGCGTCTCGCTCACCAATACCGGCGACGCCCCGCTACCGACCTCACCGTCGATGCGGCCCTGCTTCCCGACTTCAGCGCGAAGTGGACGGCGCACATCAGCGCGATCCCACCCGGCGGAACGTACTGAATCCGCTGGTCGTGTTGATGGAGGGCCATGCCTTCCCGGCGGTGGTGCTTGTGAGGACGTGGCGTGCCGGCTGCGATCGTGCCCCTTCCACGCGCGGCAACCGCGACGCCTCTCGACATGCGCTGAGGTAGGTACCGCTCAACCACGTCGCACCTTGCAGCGGTTCGTGGATGCCGTGTGTCGCCACCGGCCAGCGTGGGTACCAGTTCCACCGGCGTCACCGGTGACCAGGGACCCACCCGGTGGCGCGCGGGCGGTTCTTCGCCTCCACCGAGCG